>JAKJBL010000049.1:0-3434 GCA_022707005.1 Bacillota bacterium
AAATGCGTTATCCACTCCGTCTGACATTCGCACCCAAGGATGCATAAAGCTTTGGTTAACAACATCTCTGATTAATGAGTTTATTCGCTCTCCATGGCTTAAACCAAGCACTTCAAGGCTGTTCTTAGGCAGTTCATCAACTAATAGGATTTTAGCGCGAACTGCATCATCAATATCGTGGTTTACATAGGCAATGCGGTCAGCAATGTTTACAACGCATCCCTCCAAAGTTGATGGAAAGGAGTCCTTTTTGTGGTTCAGTATCCCATCCCTTACTTCAAAGGTAAGGTTAAGGCCAAGCCCGTCATTTTCAAGCTTTTCAACAACTCTCAGGCTTTGGCGGTTATGCTCAAAACCTCCTGGCACAATTGCATGGAGCACCTCTTCGCCAGAATGACCAAAAGGCGTGTGCCCCAAATCATGACCCATTGCAATTGCCTCAGTCAAATCCTCATTGAGCCGAAGCGCACGTGCTATGGTGCGTGCTATTTGGCCAACTTCGAGGGTATGGGTTAAGCGTGTTCTGTAATGGTCACCAAGCAAAGAAAGAAATACCTGAGTTTTATGCTTTAGCCGCCGAAAGGATTTACAGTGTATTATTCGGTCACGGTCACGCTGAAAAACCGTCCGCATTTCGCATGGAGCAATTTCCTTCTCCCGCCCTTTGCTGTTTACAGAATATTGCGCGTATGGCGATAGGTATGCCTGCTCCTGTTCTTCAGTAAATTCCCTGTACTTGTTTTCATGTAATCCGTCCAAGCTTACTCCCTCCAAAATAATCAGGTGTACCTATATATAGATACACCATTAAAGCAGAAAATCCTTGTTTTCTAAGGAAAAGCGTTATTGTACCTGATTTTTGTTGAGCTGTTCAAGCCAAATATTTGATGAAGCATCACTAGGCATTTGCCAGCCTGTTCGGGTAGAAAGTGTTAGCGTGCCGACTGCCGGCGAATCCGGCATGCAGGCACGCTTAAACTGCTGAGAAAAGAAACGTCTGCAGAACAGTTTTAGCCAGTGCTGTATTTTAGCTTCGGAATACTTGCCTAAAAACGCATAACAGGCTATGCGCAGCACCTTTTCAGGGGAAGCCCCGCCAAGCAGCATGTGGTATATAAAGAAATCATGTAATTCGTATGGCCCAATTAATTCTTCAGTATGCTGCGCCGAGCCACCGTTTTGGGGGAGCAGTTCAGGGCTTACTGGAGTGTTTAGTATATCAAGCAAAACATCTTTAAGTTCGGGAGTTTTGCTGCTTTGTGCAAGATATTCAATAATGCTGCGGATAACTGTCTTTGGCACCGAAGCATTAACGCCGTACATAGACATATGGTCGCCGTTATATGTTGTAAAGCCCAGAGCAAGCTCAGAAAGGTCGCTGGAACCTACAACAAGACCCCCTGTTTGATTTGCAATATCCATTAAAACCTGTGTTCGTTCACGCGCTTGAGCGTTTTCATAAACCGAATCAAAGCTGTCGAATGTATGGCTGATATCTTTGAAATGCTGCTTGACAGCTGAAGCAATATCAATTGTTCTAACTGAAACACCCAGATATTTACATAGAAGTTCGGCGTTGAGCCTGGTTCGTTCAGTTGTGCCAAAGCAGGGCATAGAAACTGCAATAATATCTTTTAGAGGGAGCTCTGAAAGCTCAGATGCTCTAATTGCAACAAACAGGGCAAGCGTAGAATCCAAACCTCCTGAAACGCCTAACACCAAAGTTTTACATTTTGTATATTCTATCCGTTTTTTAAGCCCGTATGCTTGTATGCGCAAAATTTCTTCATTCCTTATTTTGCGCTGTGATAAATCATCAGATATAAAAGGCGATGAAGAAATAATGCGCGTAAGAGGAGTTTTGTTAATTTCTAAATCAAAAGACACTTTGGCATATTGGGTTTCTTTAGAACCTCCATCATAAAAATCACATCTTCGACGTTCGTAAGCAATCCGCTTACAGTCAACTTCAGAAATGGCAATAACAGGTGCACAAGAAAACGGTTTATTCTCTGCAAGCACCGTACCTAATTCGGCAATTATATTATGGCCTGAATAAACTGCATCCGAAGTTGACTCACCCAAACCTGCTTCTGCATATAAATAAGCGCAGCGAAGCCTTTTGCTCTGGCTTTGAAGCAACTGAAGCCGTTTTGCCTCCATTCCTACAACTTGCGCGCTAGAGGAAAGGTTTAGTATTATAGTTGCGCCCTGCAGCGCTAAATCTGCGGCTGGCGGCAAAGCTGCATTAGCATCTTCCGAGACCTCTATACCAAGCACAAGTTCAGGCATTGACCTGGAGCAGAACAGCTGTTTGATACCAAAGGGAGCCGAATAATTGCCTATACGTATTTCACCTAAATCCTTAGGTGATGGTGCGAATCGGCAGGTTCCTTTAGATGCAGAGCTCCCGGTATAAGACTGGGGCACAACCCCAAGTAAAACTCCGTTTTGGAATAAAGCCGCACAATTATACAGTCCGCCGTTAAATCTTATCGGTATTCCAACAGCAATGAGCATATCGTGACCAGCGCTTTCTTTTATGAGGGAAGAAAGCGCAGCTTCTGCATAATCGAGAAGTGTGTCCTGATAAAACAAATCTGCGCAGGTGCAGCCTGTAAGGCATAGTTCTGATAGAACCAGCAAACGTACTTCTGCTTTAGCTGCAATCTCTATTAGCTGCCTAACATTGTTAGCATTAAACCCGCAATCACCAACACGGATTTCAGGTGTGCCAACTGCGACTTTTATAAAGCCGTGGTGCATCATTTCCTCCTGGCGTGTAACGCTAAATTACTGTTCGTTTTACTATTTAGAATGCTCCAATGCAGTTATCAATAACTGTACTTTTCTTGAATAGTAATTTGGTTAGGCTTATAGCTTACGCCAACTAAGCTATCTTATAGCGTTCTAAGCCTTTCAAGCAAGCTTTCGAACGGGCAAACCAATCTTTCTGCTGCTGGATGGAAATAAAAAGCACAGACATGCTCGCATGAGCCTGAACAATTAAACTCTTCACCAGAACTGGACCATAAGAGCACTTTGCGTTTGTGTGCAAGCGCAGCCCCAAGTTCAGTATGTGTGCCTTTACCACCTGGAAGCAGGACAAGCACAAAATCCGCATCCTCTACTGCCCTAAGTTCGTTTACAGAAACAGTGCTAAGCCTGTCAGACCCTTGGCTTCGCACATCACCATGCAAAGTCCAGTCATACGTGCGGTTATGCTTTTTTAAAGCTGCAGCTGCTAAATTTACTTGCTCGGAATTATTCAGGCTGCTGGCAATATAGTATTTCATTTCGCCATCTCTAAACATTACGAAGTTTGGGGCCAGGGTCTCCTTCTGTCCAATGTTTTCTGCACAAGCTGATATATCGTTCACTTGCGCCAAGCACAACTTGTTCGCCTTCTTTTGTTATGCCGCCTTTTCCATCTA
>JAKJBL010000049.1:3444-12198 GCA_022707005.1 Bacillota bacterium
TGCCGCACCAACAAATTGTTTTAACTTCCTCAATTGTATCCGCCCAAGCTAACAGCCATCTGCTGCCTTCAAAAAGATTGCCCTGAAAGTCAGCACGCAAACCATAGCAAATTACAGGAACATTATATACATCAACGATTCGCACCAGGAGCTCAACTTCCCGTTTGTTCAAGAACTGAGCCTCATCAACGATAATACAACTATATTCATGCGCTTTAATTGCATCGATATTAAGCTCGCAAAACAGTATGCATTCCCCAATTAATCCGCAGCGCGAATGTATTTGGTGCTCTCCATCACGCATATCAACGGCTGGTTTAACAAGAAGCGCTTTTTTACCCTGCTCATAGTAGTTATGCTTAACCATAAGAGCGTTTGCACTTTTACTTGAGCCCATTGCGCCATATCTAAAATAGAGCTTAGCCATTTAAGTCCTTCCTGTTTTCTGTTTTAAAATCAGCGCCCGCCATGGTCATAGGGCTGGCCAAGCGCACGCGGCGCTTGTGAACGTTTTGATGTAAAGGCCAGTACGATTAAAGTTGCAATGTAAGGAACCATCTTGTAAATATAACTGTTTATCCCTAGCTGCAGGAGCAGCGATATTCCTGAATAGGACGATGAGATGGTCTTCATAAGGCCAAAGAATAACGAAGCAATGAAGATGCGGATTGGTTTCCACTGGCCAAAAATAAGTACCGCAATGCCGAGAAAGCCGTAGCCTGCAACAGTTGCGTTAAAGTTTGTTGAAGTTGGCACCACGAATACCAACCCGCCTAAGCCTGCAAGCATCCCTGAAATCAGCACCCCGAAATAACGCATTTTATAGACATTGACACCAACTGAATCAGCTGCCTGCGGGTGCTCGCCGCAAGCGCGCAGCCTAAGCCCAAAGCGTGTTTTATACAGGAGAATTGTAGCTGCAATCAATATGGCAAAGCCAATATAAGTAGTAATGTACGCTTGTTTAAACAGAAGGTTTCCTATTATGGGGATGTCTCCAAGTAAAGGCACTGAAGCAATGCGAAACGTATTATTAAACGTAATCTGCTGGACATTGCTTGGCTGAATCATTCTCGCACCATAAATTGCAAAAGCTGGTGCAAATGTATTTAGAGCAGTACCGCTGATTGTTTGATCTGCATTCATGTTTATAGCAGCATAGGCATGAAGTAAAGAAAATGCGCCGCCGCTTATTACAGCAATAAGAACAGCACAAATTAGCAGCAGCTGACCATCAAACACACCCATCTTTTGCATGAAATTAATGAAAAGTATGCTTGAGAACCCCCCGATAATCATTATACCCTCAAGTGCAATGTTAACAACTCCGCTTCGCTCACTGAACAAACCTCCAAGTGCTACAATAAGAAGAGGGATTGAAAAAGTCATCATTTGCTGGACAAGAAAATAAATAGTACCCATTACTTTTCTCCTCCCGTTTCTTTGCCTGAGTTTTGTCTTCTTAGAGAGCTATGGTTATCGTCTAAACTTACTGCAAGCTCTTCAGCCTTAAGCATCTTTTGTATAAAGCCCCTAAAAACAAGAGCAAACGCACTAAAGAAGATTATTGCAGCTGTAATTATATCTATTATTTCTACTACGAAATCAAGGCTTTGCAAGTACTCGCCGCCAATCGTAATAAATGCAATAAATATTCCAGCAAAAATAATACCGAGGGGATTGTTTAGACCTAACAGCGCAACAGGTATCCCTGCAAAGCCATCCGCTAATAGTAAATCAAGCACTTTATACCTGCGGCCATTTGGCCCTGAAAGATAAACAAGCCCACCGCCTAGCCCTGAAAGCGCACCGGCAATAACCATCGATAAAACTATGCTCCGTTTTTCGCTTATGCCTGCATATTGGCTTGCATGTTTGTTGTAGCCGCAGGCCTTAAGCTCGTAGCCAAAGGTTGTTTTATTAAGCACAAAATACATAAATACAGCTATTAGTATAGCTATGATTATTCCTATATTCACTGTTGAACCCGGAAACAAGTATGATAGAAAGGATTTTGGGAGGATTGAGGTTGGGGCCGTATTTGATGTAAGATTCATTGTTGTATCAAAAATCGTTGGCGCAGTTTTTAGTGCAGGATGCTTAATTGCATAATTTACTGCAAATAAGCCTATATAATTCATCATTATTGAAGAAATAACTTCATTCACGTTAAGGTAAGCTTTAAACAGCCCGGGTATAAGCGCCCAAAGACCGCCTGCTAACATTGCTCCTAAGAGGGCAATTATCCAATGCAAGGGTGCAGGCAAGGAGTTTAGTTTTATGCCAATAAAAATGGCAGTAAATGCGCCAACTGTAAACTGCCCTGATGCGCCTATATTGAATAAACCTGTTTTAAAAGCAAACCCCACTGAGAGCCCGGTCATTATTATAGGTATTGCATAGTAAAGCGTCTGCCCTATTCCGCGAGCGCCACCGCTGAACCCGCCTTTTAATATTATGCCAAAACCCTGAATTGCTTGTGCAGGGTTGCTTATAAGCATAATAACAAACCCAAATACCAACCCGACCAGGATGGCGAGCACTGAAGATGAGGCATTTACAAAACCAGTACTCCTTAGAATACGCCGGAGCTTATCCATGGTTCACTTCCCTCGCTTTCGAGCCAGCCATGTATAAGCCCAGCTCCTGAACAGTAATATCTTTTGGGTTAAACTCGCCGACAATTGAGCCTTCGTAAATTACGAGTATCCTGTCGCTTATATTCATAACTTCATCAAGTTCGAGAGAAATAAGCAAAATTGCTTTTCCTGAATTCCGCTGTGCAATAAGCTGCTTATGGATATACTCAATCGCGCCTACATCTAAACCGCGGGTAGGCTGAACTGCAATTAGAATATCCGGATTATAATCTATTTCGCGCGCTACTATCGCTTTTTGCTGGTTTCCGCCGCTCATGCTTCTTGTTAATGTAATTGCCCCCTGACCGCTTCTAATGTCAAAGCGCTCTATGAGGCCCTCAGCGTAACTATGGATTTTTGGCAGCAGGCGCAAGCCGTGCTTTTGATATTCAGGGTTAAAGTATTGTTTTAGAATAAGATTATCTTCAAGCGTATAATCAAGTATTAAACCATGCTTATGCCTGTCCTCAGGTATATGAGCAAGGCCACTGAGATTACGCGCTCTTATTGACTTTTTTGAGACATCCTGACCATTAATCAGAACCTGGCCGCCGTCAATCTGCATTAATCCAGTGACTGCATAGGCAAGCTCGCTTTGCCCATTGCCATCGATTCCGGCAATACATACTATTTCTCCACGCCGCACCGTAAAAGAGATATCTTTTAATGGTTTTCGCCCATGCTCCCTTGAAGCTGTTACTAAATTGCGCACCTCAAGCACAGGTTCGCCAGCATTTGCTTCGCCTTTGTCAAGTGTTAGGTCTATTCTGCGACCTACCATCATTTCCGACATTTCTTCTTTTGTTGTATCCTGAACATTAATTGTTCCTATGCACTTCCCTTTGCGCAGCACAGTGCACCTATCGGCAACAGCTTTTATTTCGTTAAGCTTGTGTGTTATAAAGAGTATAGATTTACCTTCTTTAGTAAGGTCTCGCATAATTGCCATTAAATCTTCTATTTCCTGCGGAGTCAAGACAGCAGTCGGTTCATCAAAAATAAGTATTTCATTATCTCTGTAAAGCATTTTTAAAATTTCGACGCGCTGCTGCATTCCTACGGTTATGTTTTCGACAAGCGCATCTGGGTCAACCTTTAAGCCGTATTGTTCTGAGAGTGCAATCACCTTTTTTCGTGCGGCTTCCATTTCTAAAAACCCGCGGACAGTTGTTTCTACACCAAGAATAATATTTTGAAGTACTGTAAAATTATGAACGAGTTTAAAATGCTGATGAACCATGCCAATACCCAGCTCATTTGCATCGTTAGGGTTTTTGATTATGACCTCAACCCCACTTTTTTTGATTATCCCGAGTTCAGGCTTGTACAACCCAAACAGGACGCTCATTAATGTAGATTTACCTGCGCCATTTTCACCAAGCAAGGCGTGTATTTCGCCTTTTTTAAGCTGCAATGTAATATTATCGTTAGCTAATATTCCGGGAAAGCTCTTTGTAATGCCAAGCATCTCAATTACATAATCCATACTACCACTCCCAGCAACGCCCCAATAATTAGCTTATTATAGGCGATAATCCAAAAAGATTAACATGCATGACAGCAAAACATTCGGGCAAGCAGATACCTGCCTGCCCGAACAGTTTTAAACACCTATTGCATTACTCAACAACTGTAAGCTGAACATTCGTAACAGGTAACCCTGCAGCGTTTTCGGCTGTTGCATCAGTAAAGATTGCAAACTCTTTAGCCTTGAGCTTTGCATAAAGCGCATCATAGTCTGCCTGAGAAAAAGTTTTAAAGCGTGAAGTTTCCATAGGCAAGCCAACTGAATCGTTAGATGCATCAAGCACCAAATTTTCCCCTCCTGGGAATTTACCGGCATAGAACTGGCTTATAAGCAGTTCAACACCAGGTGCAAGTGACTTCGTTGAGGATGTAATAATGGTTTCAGATTCTCCGCTTTGGTCAACGTCTACACCAATGCTCTTTTTGCCTGCTGCTTCAGCTGCTGCAAATACGGAAAATCCTACAGCTCCACCGCAGGCGAAGATGACTTCTGTGCCTGCATTGTACCATGACGCAGCCAGGTTTTGCGCTTCTGGGGTTGCATCGAACCCGCCGGTATAGTGGTACATTAGCTTTGCATCAACTCCGAGGTCTTTTGCTGCATCATTTATTCCCTGAACAAAACCATACCCAAAGCGTACAACTGCTGGAACTGCCATGCCGCCCATAAAGCCAAGCTGCGTATAGCCGTCTTTAACTGCCGCATAGCCTGCCAAATACCCAGATTCATGTTCGGCGTAGGTTACGCCAACAACATTTTTATTTGTTTTGAATGTCGGGGCTCCTGCAGACCAATCGCCATCATTCGGGTTGCCATCGAGCAAAATAAAGGAGACATTAGGGAATTCATCTTGAGCAATATAAATCGGAACTTCAAACAGGAACCCTGGAGTTACGATAATCTTTGCCCCATTCTCTACTGCCAATGCTATCTGAGCCAGATATGCGTCATTGGATTGCTCAGTAGGCTGATAGTACTTGTGCGTTTTGTTGTTTGCCTTCGCGTACGCAACAACACCCTCCCACGCGCCTTGGTTGAATGACTTATCGTCAATTGTCCCCAAGTCAGTAATCAGTGCAATTTCATACCCCTTAGGGGCTGGTTTTGCGCAAGAAACCATAGTGAGCACTACGGATAGCGCAAGGAATAAAGCGAATGCTTTTTTCATGGGATTGTATTCCTCCTGTTAATTGATGTGACTGAATGCGGCATTATGCCATGTGCATATTATACCAGAAGTTAAGTGTTTTTCAAAGACCTTTAGTGCTTATATAATTCTATTATTTCCTGCTTGAGCTAAGTATAAAAAGAAATCTGTTTGAATTTGTTAAGGACATACAATACTATGTCATCTTCTGCATATCTTGATTAGACCGAAGTTTAAGGGGGCAATCCGGTGCTGGATATTTTAATGCAATTATTAAGAGACTTTTACACCTTTGCTGCATATATTGGCAATGGCAACTCCTTCCCTGAGCCTCTAAGCGAAGCTGAAGAAAAAAGTTGTCTGGAACGCTGTGCCAAAGGAGATGAAGAAGCGCGCTCAACCCTTATAGAACATAATTTAAGACTCGTAGCGCATATCGCAAAAAAATACACCTATGCAGGCCGTGAGAGCGATGACATAATTTCAATAGGGACAATCGGTCTCATTAAAGCTGTTTCGACTTATGACAGGCACAAGGGAACAGCCCTTGCTACATATGCTGCCCGCTGCATCGAAAATGAAATTCTAATGAGCATTCGTTCAGAAAAGCGTCAGGCTTCAGAGGTATCTCTGTATGACCCAATGGGTACTGATAAAGATGGAAACGATATTCTGCTCTCTGAAGTTTTAGGGTCTGATTCTTCAGCGGTGTGTGATGAAGTCATAATGCGAATAAACGCTGAGCAGCTTCGAAAGCTGGTTATTAAACATTTATCTGACAGGGAGCGGATAGTAGTTGAGCTTCGTTATGGCCTTGCAGGAAGGTTCTGCATGACTCAAAGAGAAATTGCGCAGATTCTTGGTATTTCACGCTCGTATGTATCGCGCATAGAAAAAAAGGCTCTCGGGAAACTTTGCAAAGCTTTTGAGATTCAAGAATAGACCTTGATTATCTAAGTAACTGCCGCTATTGCGCTAATGAAATTGCCAGCTCGACAACGCGTATAAAAGTCTCTCTTACCCTGGCTGCAGTCTCAGTTACTTCTGTATGCGACAGCTTCCTATCAAGTACTCCGGCAGCCATATTGGTTATACAGGAGACTCCAATAACCTTAATGCCGCAATGATTTGCAATTATTGCCTCAGGGGCTGTTGACATGCCTACTGCATCAGCTCCAGCCGAGCGAAAGAACCTAATTTCTGCAGGGGTTTCGAAGCTTGGCCCACTGTACATGGCATAAACACCTTCTTCAAGCATTATGCCCTCCTTACGGGCTTTAGCTTTTAATTCTTCTCTTAGAGACTTGCTGTATATATCGCTCATATCCGGAAACCTTAAGCCATATTCACTTAGATTTTGACCTATTAACGGGTTTGAGCCGGAAAAATTCAAATGGTCTGAAATTAGCATTAGCGCCCCAGTTGAATATGTCAGGTTTATGCCGCCTGCAGCATTAGTCAATAGCAAGGTAGAAACCCCGAGTTTTTTCATAATACGTACAGGCATGGTTATTTCCTGCTGTGAATATCCCTCGTAATAGTGCAGCCTGCCGCTCAGAGCTACTATGCTCTTATTGCAATGGGTGCCGAATACAAATTCGCCGCGATGGCTGTCGACTGTAGCTACCGGAAAATCAGGGATTGAATCAAAAGGCACTACTGTCGTATTCTTTAGCCTGTCACAAAAATCACCCAGACCGCTTCCCAAAACAATTCCCATAACAGGTTTAGCATCTGTAAGTGAGCGAATATAGTCAAACGCATTATTGATTCGGTTTTCTAATTGCAGCATAGATTTCAAGTTCCTTTCGAGAGCATGCTTGTTTATTTATTATGGCTTAAATCAATAAGTTTTGTAAAGCCTTTCACTTTTTTGCTATGCGCCTGAATAATTTAAGCATGATGTTTTTTACCCTTTGTGCTAAAATAAGGTATCACTAAAAGGATATGAACAGATGTGCGGAAGATACTACTTGGGCGATGATTCAGAACAGCTCGAGGTTATAACAAAAGCGTCAGAACGAGCCGCCTGCTCTGACTATGGGCAGTCATTTAAGGCTAAGACCGGCGAAATCTTTCCTTCTGATATAGTCCCCGTACTTACAATGAATTGTAAACCAACACTTATGAAATGGGGTTTTACCAAATCAGTCGGAAAAGGTTTGCTTATAAACGCACGAAGTGAAACAGTTAAATCCCTTTCTACCTTTAGCGAATTACTTCAGAACAGGCGTTGTCTTATACCTGCCAGTGCATTTTTTGAATGGAAAACTGAAGGAACCCGCAAGCAAAAATATTCATTTTCAATTAACGAAGACCTGCTGTATATGGCTGGCCTTTACAGGCAAGAAGCGAATATGCCACTCCCCTGTTTTGTGGTTTTGACGCAAGAATCTTTGGCTGACGCAGCAAAAATCCATGACCGCATGCCTGTTGTTTTCAAAGAGAAAAACCTTCTTTCATGGTTTTTAGAAGATACAGAAACTTTATTAAATAACGTTTGCTATGAACTGCTCATTCAGCAAGTCTGAAGCAAGACTGCAATAATAAATTTTAGTTTAATTATTAAAAAACAGGTCGCGCTTCCGCTCAAGAAGTATCGGCAGTTTATCGATGTAGGCTTTTATGTCTTTTGGAGCCGGAATCCGTTCAATACGCTGGCTGCTCCCATTAAACACGCGCTTTGTCATTGCGCCTGCACCAAGTGCAAAAATACTTGCCGCATCCTCCATCATATCTATGTTATATAAGCATTCTTTTTTATGCACAGAATAGCCGATGTTTTCAAGGTTTCCGCTCATGTACTTTTGCCTGTACATGTAATAGGGGTGCATTAGAAGCTCTTTTGCATACTGTGCGCTAAGAGCAGTCATTGCCTCAACTTGTGCAGGAACCGGCAGGTTATAACTGTTAAGGCGTTCTTTTAAGAGAGAAGCCCTTTTTAATGCTAATGTATGTACAGTGAGGCTCTCAGGCTTTAAGGCTGCAATTTCTTTTAGGGTATAGTCCATGTCTCCAACGGTTTCATCAGGGAGCCCGGCAATAATATCCATGTTTATATTATTAAACCCAAGTTCCCGCGCCATATTAAATGCATTAACTATATCTTTAGGGGTATGCATCCTTCCAATCTTTTTTAGGGTGTTCAAATTCATACTCTGCGGGTTAAGAGAAATACGTGTAGCGTTAAAGTTCTTAATAATTCGCAGCTTATGTATATCTATTGAATCAGGTCTTCCTGCTTCAATAGTTAATTCTTTTCCAAACCCGCCATAGCAATTAAACACATGTTCTAAAAGTTTCTCTAATTGTTCTGCGCTTAGTACAGTTGGCGTTCCGCCTCCTATATATATAGAGCGAAGTTTATACCCAAGTTCACTGATGCACTCAGCACCTGCTTTGATTTCGTAATTTAGCGCGTTAAGATAGTCTTGTGGGAC
>JAKJBL010000004.1:0-43128 GCA_022707005.1 Bacillota bacterium
TATGCGGCTTGTTTGAACATAACCAGCTGAGCCCATGAAGTTTATAATAGTCCACGAGCCTGCCTCGCCAAGCTTCTTAGCGCTATCGCCTGTATACAGATAGCCAAGCATTGCAGCTGAGGTACTTGCAGAATTATAAACAGGCACGCTGCTTGTGGCGTATACAGTTCCGCCTGAAGTTGCAGCGGGCGGTGTAGTCTGCATATTAGGGCCGTAAACATAGGCAATGTATGAGCCGTATTGGACTTTGTACCATGTGTTGTCTACCAGCCCGAGATAGACAACGCTCTGCCCTGCGCTTAAATACCCGAAGATGCCGCCCAGACCGCTTGGCGTTGTACGAAGCTCAGTAGCAACACGCGCATAAAGCAGGGTTTGAGAAGGTGCTTGCGTCCCTTTAGAGCTTAAGTATTTTGTATAAACATAGGCTGTGCTGCCTTTGTATATTACCTGAGTCCACTTGCCGGATGTGCCGGTTGCAGCGATCCCTTCGCCCTTAACAAGCCCCCCTACTACCGCGTATTTGGTGCTTGGACCTTTGCGCACATTTACGCCTGTTGTTGCGTAAAGCGTGTTTGAAGTGCCGGGCTGCTGCGAAGGAGTTGAAGTTGAAGACGTTAAATATGAGGAGCTTACATACGCTGTGCCGGTGCTCCAGTTAATTATGCTCCATGTGCCGGTTTCGCCGACTTTTACTACAGCCTGCCCCTTCCTAAGCTCGCCAAGTATAGTGTAGCCAGTGCCTGGTCCGCTTCTTACGTTGACATCGCTAAGAGCGTAAACAGTACCTGAAGGCACTGTGCCTGTGCCTGTATCTGTGCCTGAATACGGCTTAAGATAAGAACTGTAAGCGTAGGCTGTGCTTCCTGCAAATTCGATTTTAGTCCACTTGCCGGATGTGCCGAGCTTTGTCACGACCTGGTTTACGTTTAAATAGCCTAAGATGCTGTACTTTGTGCCCGGTCCGCTTCTTACGTTTAGCGCAGTTGTCGCATACACCCGTGTTGAAGCAAGTGCAGGCGCAGCAAGAAGCACAAGGGTTATTGCTGCAAGCATTAAAGCGAGCAGGCGTTTAGTAGATTTTTTGTTCATTTTTTTCCTCCTGATTATATAATAGCTTTACTTTAGCAAAGAGAAGACCTGCCGGGCGGAATTTTCCGTATGTCTTAAGGGTGTCTGCATCTAAAAAGAATTATACAACACTTTTAGAAAACATACCCGGATTGCAGGATAATTCATACAATATTTATAATGTTCAGCTGCTTATAAGCACGTATTTTGCGGGGTTTACAGGCTCATCATCTTTATAGATAGCAAAATGAAGATGCGGCTCAAGGCTGCACTCGCTCACTGCGCTCTCCCCTACCTTGCCTACAACTGCGCCTGCCTCAAGGCGCTGACCTTCTTTTACTTTCGGCTCTTCCTGCAAATTTGCGTATACGCTCACAAGCCCGCTGCCGTGTTCGACTTTTACAGTAACGCCAAGGCCGTCATCCGTATATACGCTCTTTACAGTACCAGCCTTAATTACGTGAACTTCCTCGCCAAGCTTTGCGGCTAAGTCCACCCCTTCGTGCGTTGTCCACTGTTCGAGCGTTTTTGAATATAGAAGCTCCTTTACTGCAAACCCCCAAATTATTTTGCCTTTTACAGGAGCTGCTGCCTTGCTTTGTTGTTTAGGCGCTTCTGGCTTTGCTTGCTCCGGCTTTTCTTCTGCTGCAAGTACAGGCGCGCTTGTTTCTTCTGCCTGAACCTGCTCTATTAAAGGCGGAGCTGCCGCTTCGTCAAGAGTTTCATCCTCGCTAACTGCAGCGCTCTTTACTTCGGGCGGCAAATCCGCTTCTTCCTTTGGCCTGGGTTTTATCGCAGCTAAAGCTGCAATTCCCACGCAGAGCGCGCAAAGCCCTAACACAACATAAAAGCCCCGTTTCTTTAAGAACGCGCTTACAGCAGCAATGCGCAAAGCGTGCCGTGCTCCCTTATCTTCCATATATATCCCTCCTTTAGACGCAACAAGGTTTAAACGGTTGCATTATAAGTGTTTCCAATGAAATAAAGCTTATAACATAAATCTTCAAGTTATATAAAAACAACGCCCGAGCATGTGCTTTCGGGCGTTTTTTATTAAATTCCGCTTGTTTTATAGGAAGAGGGCAATAGCGCAGTAAACAAGGAGCAGAGCCATAATTATGTTTATAGACTTGGCGTGGGAAGTAAAGAGCTTTTTAAAGGCAGTGCCAAAGAGCGCCCAGCTTGTAGTGCTCATAAGCGCGACTATTCCGAGGAGTACTGCAAAAATCAAAAAGGCAAAGGGCGACGTATAGTTTGGGATAATATAAGCTGAGGCAACGGTTATGCCGTAAATTATGCCTTTCGGGTTAATAAACTGAAAAAGCATGCCTGAAATAAAAGAGCTGTGCGGCTTTTCTGCTTCTTCGCCATTTGAGCCGCCTCTTAGAGTTTTATACGCAAGATAAAGCATATACAGGCCGCCGAGCACGAGCATATAGGGCTTGATTTTTGGAATTACAGAATAGAGCATGCCTGCAAAAAGCGTGCTTACAAGCATGACTAAAGTAAAGCCAGCTGCTACGCCCGAGTTAAAGACCATGCTTTTTTTAAAGCCCACATAGCGGGCGTTGTTCATAGCCATAATATTATTCGGCCCCGGCGTGAACGATGTCACAAATACGTATATTAAAAACGCAGGCACATTCAAATTTTTGATTTCCCTTCGCAAAAGATGATGGTATACTGAAAGCTACAAACCGCGCTATCGCTCTATATGGTACTTGCTGCATGTTAACTTGTCAACAGAGCGCAGCGGAAGAAGCAAGGGGGTAAAGGCATGATTGAACGGCCGGCAAACTGTGAGCTTGAGGCAATTAAGCAATGCGCATACGCAATGTGCGCAGCTGCGCGCACAGCTCCAAAGGGTAAAGGTGTTGACCGCATAGAAACATGCGTAATAACAGGTTTAGAAAAAGACGACATAGCAAACGAAATGGAAAGGCTGAGTGAACCGCTCGGCTACCCCTTCTTTTCGAGGGACAGTAAAAACGTCAGAGCAAGCGGCGCGCTTGTAATAATTGGCGCAAGCTACGGCACGCGCGGGCTCAACGACGGCTGCCGCTACTGTCTGTTCGAAAACTGTGCAGACTGCATAAAAAAAGGCGGAGTCTGTGCGCATGATTTAGTTGATTTAGGGATTGCAATAGGCTCTGCTGCAAGCATAGCAGCGGATTTTAGAGTTGACACGCGCGTAATGTTTTCAATAGGCCGGGCTGCGTTAGCTTTAGGGTTCTTGCCGCCTGAAGTAAAAGCTGCATACGGGCTCCCGCTTTCAGTAAGCGGCAAGTCGCCGTTTTTTGACAGATAGCAATAAGAATACAGGCTTACAAAAAAAAGAGCGGATGACGCTCTTTTTAATATTCTTTAGCAACTAATACTTCAACATTTGCGTCTTTTGCCTCAAGCATAAGCTCAAATGAAAGCGGGCTGTCCGTAATAAGCATATCTATATCTTTAAGAGTAGCAAATGTAAACGGAAGCGAACGGTCGAGCTTGCTTTTATCCATAAGCATAATTACTTTTGCAGCCTTAGCTATGACTTTGCGCTTTATCTCACTCTCACTAAACGAGCCTGAGGTAAAGCCACCTGTTTTTGAATAGCCGGATGTAGCCATAACTGCCATTTCGATATTAACTAAGTCGAGCAATGCTTCTGCCTGCGCGCCTGAAAACGAGAGCGTATTGCCGCTGATTTGCCCGCCTAAAGCAATTACAGAGCAGCTTCTGCGCTGTGAGAGCTCAATTGCTATATTCGCGCCGCTTGTGATTATTGTATAGTGCTGGTCTTTTAAGCGCTTTGCAAGCTCCATTATAGTGCTGCCTGCATCCAGATAAACTGCGTGGCTTGGCAGAACGAATTCTTCCGCAGCGCGGGCAATTGCGCGTTTTTGCGCAGTGTTTTGCTGAGCGCGCTGGCTGTAGAGCCCTTCTGCTTCAGGCTGGATTGAGCGCATTGAAAGCGCGCCGCCGCGTGTTCTTCTTATTGCGCCCTCATTTTCAAGCGCATTAAGGTCGCGCCAGAGCGTCATGCTTGAGCAGTTGCCGCAAAGCTCCGCAAGTTCTTTGAGCGTAGCTTCGTTATGCGTATCTATATAGTCGCGGATTTTTGCGCGGCGCTCGTTAAGCATTTTCAACCTCCTAAAAGACCTGCTCCAAATATTATAGCTTCTGCGCCGACTTTCAACAAGTATGCGACAAAGCGCTTTATGTTTCACGTGGAACAATCATTTTTGCGCTGCTGCTGTTTCACGTGGAACAATTCCTGTACACTAAGCTAAATATACCCTATAATGTGTACAGCGCTTAACGCGACTATACGCCTGTGTGCTGGAGATGTTCATGGCAAAAACAATAGCAATCGCAAACCAAAAGGGCGGAGTTGGCAAAACTACAACTGCAGTAAACCTTTCCGCCTGCCTTGCGCAGCTTGAAAAACGCGTGCTGCTTGTTGACCTTGACCCTCAGGGGAACTCCACAAGCGGGCTCGGGTTTGAAAAGGAAGCGCTTAAAGCAACAACATACGATGCGCTTATAAACAGCGTAAAGCTCCTTGAGGCAGTTGCGCCCACAAGCGTCCCCCACCTTTACCTGCTGCCTGCTAATATTGAGCTTGCAGGCGCTGAGGTGGAGCTTGTTAGCATGATGGCGCGCGAACATGTGTTAAAGCGCTGCCTCGAAGGCGCAGGCGATGAGTTCGACTATATTTTTATTGATTGTCCGCCTTCGCTCGGCCTGCTTACGCTTAACGCGCTTACTGCTGCGGATACTCTCCTTGTGCCTATTCAATGCGAATACTACGCGCTTGAAGGCCTTTCGCAGCTTATGAATACTGTAAAGCTCGTGCGGGTGCATTTAAATACAAGCTTAGAGGTCGAAGGCGTTGTGCTTACTATGTTCGACGGCCGCACAAACCTCTCAACCCAGGTTGTTCAAGAAGTAAAGAAGTTCTTTAAAAATAAGGTTTACAGCACTATAATCCCCCGCTCCGTGCGCCTTGGCGAAGCGCCAAGCTTTGGTATGCCCATTTCAACTTACGACCCGAAAGGCGTAGGCAGCCTCGCATACAGCGCGCTTGCAAAAGAATTGCTTGAAAAGGAGGCGCAAAATGAGCGCATATAAAAAACCCACAGGCCTCGGGCGCGGCCTTGATGCGCTTTTGGGCGATTATAATATTTCGCCTGCTGTTGAAGGCGCAGAAGCAGCACAAGTGCCAATAACTGAACTTCGCGTTAACCCCGACCAGCCGCGCAAGCGCTTTGAGCAGGAACGCCTAAAAGAGCTTGCAGCGTCAATTTCGCGCCATGGCATGGTGCAGCCTATAGTTGTAAGAAAAGAAGCTGACGGATATACGATAATTACAGGCGAGCGGCGCTTTAGGGCAGCTCAGCTTTTAAAAATGACTACTGTGCCTATAGTTGAGCGCGGCATAGAAGACGAGCAGCTCCTCGAAATAGCGCTTGTAGAAAATATTCAGCGCGAGGACCTTAACCCTATTGAAGAAGCAGCAGCAATTGCATATTTAATGCGCCAGCATGATTTAACCCAGGAAGAAGCAGCAGAACGCCTTTGCAAAAGCCGCCCTGCTATTGCAAACGCGCTCAGGCTCCTTTCGCTTAGCGAGCCTGTAAAAGATATGCTAAGAGACGGCAAGCTCTCAGCCGGCCACGGACGCGCGCTTTTAAGCCTCCCTGATAAAGAAAGCCAGGAGCGCCTTGCAAACCAGGCAGTTAAAAACCGCCACTCTGTGCGCGCAGTAGAACAAATGGCAGCAGCGCTTTTAGCCTCAGGTGCAAAGTCCTCAGCCCCAAGGCTTTCCACAGCTCAAGAGCCGCAAAGGCTCCGCGACCCTGACCTTTACGATATGGAAACAAAGCTGCGCGAGCGCCTCTCAACTAAAGTGAAGCTCACAGGCAGCAAGCGCCGCGGGAAAATTACAATAGAATATTTCAGCAAAGAAACCCTCGAGGGCATATATGAGGTAATACTTGGGGATTTTGCTTAATACGCCCAGTTTATAACCTGTTCAAGCACGCCCGCATCTTTTGCAAGCTCAAGCGCGTTTAAAACATTGCCTACACGCGAAGGGCTGTGCGCGTCAGAGCTTAATAAAAACTTTGCGCCCTGGCTCTTTGCCTTTATAAGAGCCCCTTTTGTAAGGCTCCTGTGCGAATTGTTTATTTCAAGCGCAACGCTGTGCTCTGATGCTGCTTTTGCTAAAAGCTCTATATCAACAGGTATGTATGTCCCGGGGTGAGTAATCGCAAGCAGCTTTGGCGTTGCTTCCATTGCTTTTTCGTATGCCTTTGCGTTTGAGCTGCCGTATTTGTCCGCCTGCCTAAAAAGCAAATGCCTTGCCCAGGAGCGGCTTAGCTTATCAGCAGGCGCAGTGCCTTTATGGTAGCCAAGCAGGATATAGTCAAAAAGCGAGGTATCCGAGGGCACATCCGTAAGCCCGTCTCCAAGCAGGTTCGCTTCAAGCCCCATAAGCACCTCAATGCGCCCGGAGTATTTGCTGTTCATTAAATCCACCTCTGCCCTAAGCCGCTTTAGGGCGCCCCACTTAACCGGGAAGAATAAATGCTTAGGTCCATGCTCAGCAATCCCTATGCGCTTAAGCCCTGCTAAAAGCGCAGCGCGGACATTTTGCTCTACTGTACCTAAGCCGTGGCTGTAGCGTGTATGGGTGTGTAAATCCTCTATAAGCATAGGTTCCTTTCATAATGGCATAATGGTTTATTATACCGCTTTTATAAAATATATTCAAATACAACGACATACGGCCTTGTTCATAGTATAATGTAGGCGGTTGTTATCGTAGCTTAAACCCAAGGAGGCACCATAATGCAGCATACATTTAAAAGAAGCCTGTTCGACCGTTATGACGGCTGGCGGGTGCGCAATGTTGACCCTGTCTTTAGTATTGTACCCTTTATTTTGCGCACGCGTATAGATTCGCAAAACCTCTTTGAAGAAAATATACCTATCGAAAAACTCGAAGCATTCGTTAGAAAACAACGCGAAATAATGCCCGGGCTTTCGTTTATGCATGTTATAATCGCTGCGCTTGTAAGGATGCTCTCACAGCGGCCGTATCTTAACCGCTTTATCATCTGGAACAAGATTTTTGCGCGAAACACAATAAGCCTTTCGCTTGTAATAAAACGCGAGCTTACAGAGCAGGGAGAAGAAACCATAATTAAACCCGAGTTCGACCCAAAGGATACGCTCTTTGATGTTGTGAACAAAATGTCGAAGTCTGTCAGCGATAATATGCAAGAAGGCAATGAGGCGGACAACCTCTCGAGGTTTATGGGCAAGCTCCCTGCGTTTGTTATGCGGTTTCTTGTTTGGCTTTTGCGCGGACTTGATAATGTCGGCAAGCTCCCAAAATCAATACACAGCGTAAGCCCCTGGCATTCGAGCATGTTCCTGACAAACCTCGGCTCCTTGGGAATAGGCCCTGTCTACCATCACCTTTACGAATTCGGCACATGCAGCATTTTTATAGCAATGGGTAACAAAACGCGCCTGCATACAATTTCTGCAACAGGCGAACGCGAGGTGCTAAGATTTATCGGCTTGAAGTTCGTAACTGACGAGCGCATTTGTGACGGCCTTTATTACGCAAACTCAATGAAGCTTTTAAGACGCCTCCTCATGAACCCCGAAACTTTGCTTTCGCCGCCTGAAAACGTCATAATAGACGATGGCGTAAGGCGCCCTAACGCAAAGTAGAGGAGCATTTATGGCAAGTTCAGGCAAACCGCGTATTCGCATACTTTTGGCTTTTCTTGGAGCGTCGCTTCTTGTATGGGGGCTTACGCTGAGCGCTCTCGGGTTTTTCGGGGCTTTATCAGATGCAGAGGTTTTAGAAATCACCCCTGTTTTAACTTCGCCTGCAAACGAGTTTTTAACACGCTATAATCTTGAATTAAACAAGCTGACCTATGCTTTTACAACTCTTGATGAAGTGCCTGTGCAGAGCTTTTGCATCCGCTTTAAAAGCAGCCTATCGCTTCAGGCGTTCGCGCTTAGAAACCCGGCTGTGCGCTATTTTGAATTTTTACCTGAGCTTAACGCTTTTAAAGACCAAACCGGGCTAAGTTCAAGGGCGCTTGTAACTTCGCTTCTCGGGCTTATATTCCTCATACTTTCGCCAAGACGCAAAAGGCGGCGCAGCAAAAGCGCTTGAGCTCGCTCTTAACACAAATTTGTTCAAAATCTGTTTTCTTTCCAAATATCTTAGGGCATGATAAGCTTTTAGCGGGCACAATGGCCTGTGGAGGTTATAATGGGTAAACGCATTTTAGCGATGCTGCTTTTTGCTGCAGTTTTGGGGCTTTCAAGCGTTGGTCTTGCAGTTGATGCAGGCCATGAGCGCGTTACGCTTGGCGCTGACTTAACTTTAGAGCAAAGAGCAGCGATTTATAAAGATTTTAGCTTAGAAGAAGGCCGCGTTAAGGAGCTTACTGTTACAAACAAAGAAGAGCGCGCATACCTTGAACGATTAGTGCCGGATAAAAAAATAGGCAGCGTTGCGCTTTCGTGCGTTTATATTAAAACGCTTGAAAAAGACGCTGGGCTATTTATTACCTCAAACAATATAAACTGGTGCACGAATGAAATGTATAAAAATGCGCTCTCTACTGCAGGCATACTAGACGCGCAGGTTAAAATTTCCGCGCCTTTCCCGGTTTCCGGCACAGCCGCGCTTACAGGGCTTTATAAGGCATACGAGGATATAACAGGCGAAAAGCTGAGCGACCTTGCAAAATCTGCCGCAACTGAAGAAATAATAGTAACAGGCGACCTTGCGCAAATGCTTGGCAGCGTTGACGCTTCAACGCTTGTAAACGAGCTTAAGCTTATTCTTGACCAAACCGCCAAAATGAGCGATGACGAGCTTAAAAAAGAAATCCGCTCAATAGCAAAGGAGCTTAATATAGCGCTTACAGAAGGGCAGATAGATCAGCTTGTAGGCCTTTGCCGCACGCTTGAAAAGCTCGACCCGCAAGCGCTTAAAGAGCGCGTACAGTCTCTTACAAAAACGCTCCAATCAATGGGCAAGTTTGAGCGTTTCATCTCCGACGCCTTTACAAACATAAAAAAGTTCTTCGGCGCAGTAGGCGAGTTCTTCCTAAAACTCTTTAAATAAAGCGCATGCACGAGTATAGGCGCCCTGTAAAAACGCAGGGCGCTTTTTTCATGCTTAAGTCACAATTAAAGCAATGCTTTCTGTTATACTGTATATACACCGATAAAGCAGGGTTTGGCTTATGAAGCGTGTTGTTTTGCATGCGGCGTTTTTAACAATTATTTTGCTTGCTGCGCTTAGCTTAGGCTGCGCAATGTTTTCGCCAGTTGACGCGTGCGGCGCGTTCTTAAAGCATATAGAGCGCGGCGATTATGCCAAGGCGTATTCAATGCTCCACTCCTCTGTACGCTATGACGAAAAACGGCAAAAGAGCGTTGAGGCAGCCAATAAACAGCAGCCTGAAACTACAATCTCCAAAGAGCAGTTTGAACGCCGCTACAACGCGATTTTTGAGGCGCTTAAAATAAAAGGGTTTTCCTTTACGCTCCTTAGCGCTACTGAAGGCGATGCAATTTGCGTTTACGACTATTCGCTTATATACGAGAGCGAGCTGCTTGACTTAGAGCAAATGCGCTTTCGCATGGTGTTAAGATATGAGGACGGACGCTGGGCTGTTGAGTGGCATCCATCGCTTATTCTCCCTGAGCTTGACTGGGGGGATACAGTGCGCATAAGCAGCCTTGCAGCAAGGCGCGGCGAAATTCTTGCAGACGGCACAGTTTATGCGCAAACCGAAAACGCAATAAGCGTGCTTGCAATCCTTGATAAAATTGAAGACAGAGCTCAGTTTCTACGCCAGACAAGCCTCCTTCTAAACCTTTCGCAGGAACATATCTCTCGTGCGCTAAGCAGCGCAAAGGGCGACTATGTGCTTTTAAAGCGCTTTTATAAAGACGAGTACAGCGAGCTTCTTGAAGATGAGCTTTTGCTCATTCCCGGCATCTCAATAGATAAGGCGAACTTCGGCACTTTAAGAAGCTATCCCCAAGGGGAGAGCTTAGCGCATATAATAGGGTATGTAGGGCCTATAAGCGAGGATGACCTTGTAAAGCTCACAGGGTTTGAGGAGGGCGACTCCCAATATAATATTGACTCGCGCATAGGAAAGAGCGGGCTTGAAGCTTCGTATGAAGCAGAGCTAAGAGGCAAAGACGGTAAAATGGTTTATATTAGCGCACCTGACGGCGCAGTTAAGAAGGTCATTTCGCGCGTTGAAGCGCAGGATGGCCTTGACATAGAGCTAAGCCTGCTGCCTAAGCTGCAATCACGCGCTGAGGCGCTCCTTAAATACACTCTCTACGGCGATGATACTGCCGGAGCTGTTGTTGTGTTAAACCCAAAAAGCGGCGCTGTTCTTGCTATGGTCTCCTACCCTTCTTACGATTTAAACCTTTTTAGCCGCGGCATGACCTCTTTGCAATGGGAGGCGCTCGCAAGCCGCCAAAACGCGCCTATGTTCAACAGGCTTACGCAGGGGCGGTATCCGCCCGGCTCAATCTTTAAGCCCTTTACAGCTGCAGTTGCGCTTGAGAGCGGAGCAATGACTAAAGAAACTGCATTCCCGCAAAGTACAGAGCGCATAGAAGACGATAAGTGGCTCCCAAGCGACAGCGGCGAGTTCGGCCCGTGGGGCTATGCCGCAATAACGCGCGTTGCGCTAAGAAACAGGCACAGCCCGCTTAATATGCACAACGGCATAATTGACTCAGACAATATTTACTTTGCCTACGCAAGCCTACGCACAGGCGAAACTTTATTCAGCGAGCTTTTACAAAAAGCAGGACTCGATGAGGCAATGCCTTTTGAGCTGCCGATTTCGCCTGCTCAGCTAAAAAACACCGACACAAGCTGGACTAAAATGCTCCTTGCGGAAAGCTCCTTTGGTCAGGGCGAGGTGCTTATAACGCCGCTTCACGCTGCGTATGCCTTTAGCGCATTTGCAAATAACGGCAGCATAATGGAGCCTTATTTTATAAAGGGGTTCTATCACACAAAAGAAAACAGGTATGTGCCAAAAGAACTCCATAAAGAAAGCGTCTGGAAGCAGGACGCTGTAAGCAAAGATGCCGTACGCATTATTGAGCCTATGCTTAAAGACGTAATAGTAAGCGGCACAGGTCAATACTTAAATTTAGCGAATGTTGCGGGTAAAACAGGCACAGCGCAAATCGGCTCTGACCGCAGCCGCGAAATAAGCTGGTTCGTAGGTTACAGGCTAAATACAAACGACCCGCGGCTTGTGCTTGTAATGTTGGAGCTGCCTGCAAACAGCGAGGAATTTTCAAGAGTAAAGTTTAAAATTGCAGCTGCGCTTTTAAAAGAAGAGCAGCTATAGGGCTATTACTAATTGGGACGGGGTATTATGCTAAACCAGAAACATATTTGTATTTTTGCATCCTCAAGCGAGAACCTTGCGCCGCGTTATTATACTTTAGCTAAGGAGCTTGGCAAAGAGCTTGCTTTTAGCGGAGCTGCGCTTGTTTTTGGCGGAGGCAGGCATGGGCTTATGGGTGCGCTTGCAGGCGGCGCAGCTCAAAACGGCGGCAGGATTATTGGCGTTGTGCCGGAACTTCTAAATAAGCCTGGCATCACATTCAAAGGCTGTACGGAGCTTTACTGCACAAGCACAATGCACAGCCGCAAACAATTTATGGAAGATAGGGCGGATGGCTTCATTGCGCTCCCCGGCGGCTTTGGCACCTTGGAAGAACTCCTCGAGGTGCTCACGCTAAAGCAGCTTGGCTACCACGAAAAGCCAATAGTGCTCTTGAATGCTGATTGTTTTTTTGACCCGCTGCTTGAACAGTTTGAGCAGATTTTTAAAGAGGGCTTTGCGCACACAGCCTTCCGCTCCCTTTATGAGCTTGCGTATACGCCTAAAGAGGCTGTGCGACTTGTTTTGGAACATGAGTCAGTCAAGTTTCCAAGCAAACTACGCGACCTGGAGGTATCCGTATAATGAAAAATAACATCTCCCCTGCCTCTATGCAAAACCATGCGCACGCGCAGCATATAGTAATGGTATGCGTAACGCGCCAGCGCACATGCGCAAGGCTTATTGAAGCAGGCGAAAAAACCGCGGCAGAACGCGGGCTGCCGCTGCATGTTGTGCATGCAGTAAAAACAGGAGAAAATTTCCTGGGAAATGAACTTGACGGCGAAGCGCTTGAATATCTCTTTACTGCTGCTCAGCTCGTAGGGGGGGATTTAGCTGTGCTTAGAGCTGATGATGTAGAAGCTGCGCTTGTTGACTATGCGCACGCCCATGACGCAAGCGTTATAGTCTTGGGCGCCTCGCCTAGCGGAGAGGGCGAGAGCTTTGTAATGCGCATGCAAAGGCGGCTTCCCCATGTTAAGCTTGAAATAATATAGCCTCAGTTCACAAATTTGCGGCTATAGCTTATAATAACGCCATAGACTATACAGGAGGGCGGCAAAGTGCTTACAGATGCAAATCCTCTTGAGGGGGCTTTAGAGCTATACAGCGCAATGCTAAGCCTCAGCGTGCTGCGCCCGTGCCTTGAGGATGCGCCAATGCTCAGGCTTAAGGCGCTTCTTCATGCGCTCTTTGAAGGCGACGGCCTTGGCTGCCTTAATGAATACCACAGCCTCACGCACGCGCTTTTAACAAGCGGCTGCCGCAGGGTAAGCGGCGACCTGTTTCGCGATTATCTGCTCTATGTGCTCTTCGAAAAAGAAAATCTTTTCGCCTCCCTCGCAAGCCGCGGCATTTGGGATGAACCGCTTGCAGCAGCTTTTCTTTCAGATTTAAAACAGCTCGCGCCCTTTTTAAGCTTGACGAGCATGTCCTTAAAGCAGCTTATAACAGAGCGAATGCGCGAGCTTCGCCAAAAGCCGCGCAAAGATAATCTATCTGTGCTCTCAAGCGCAGTCTGGAGCGGCGGGAGCACAAGGCCTCTGCCAAGCCTTGCAGAGCAGGAAGCTCTAAAACAGGCGCAGCCTCCCAAACCTTTTGAGCTTCCTTTTTTAAGCCTGCACGAAGACGCGTGGCCGAGCTGGCGCTATGCAAAGGATGAGCATCTTTTGCCCTATGTTGCAGAAGCTGCGCTTGAAGAGCTTTACAGGCGCCTTGAGCTAAAAGAGGCTGCCACTCTGCTTGACGATATTTGGAGCCTGCACGCAACCTGCGGCACAGGCCGCTTTTTGCGAAGCCGCCTTTTTACATTCGCTCAGGACGGCAGTATAAAAGAACTCCCCATGAGTATGCTTAAAGACGAGGATTTTGCATCCTTTTACGAAGCTGAGGCTGCAGTTCTTTTAAAAAACACAATAAGCTTTATGCGCGGCGAAGCGTCAAGCAATGTCTTTATTCACGGGGAGGCTGGCTCGGGCAAATCAACGCTTGTCTTTAGGCTTGCTGCTGAACTTCCTGAGCTTAGGGTATTGTGCTGCCCGCCGGGCTCACTTAAAGCCCTTATAAACGCGCTTGACGAACTTAGAAGCGCGCCGCTTCGCTTTGTTGTGTTTTTAGACGAATTTATAACTAGTGATCCGCTTTGGCCTGCGCTTCGCGCAGCATTATCGCCAATGGGCGTTTTTACGGAGAATATTCTCCTTATTGCAGCTTCAAAAAGCAGAGCGGATGACTTTTTTACGCTTGAGCTTGACTTAAGGCCGCTCCAGCTTAACGAGTTTATTGACTTTACGCAGCTCTTGCTCCTTAAAGCAGGCAGGGATATAGACTTTTTGCTTATTAAAAACGCGTGCATAGACTATGCTGCGCAAACAGGCAAAAGCGGCAGCTCGCCCTTAACTCTTCGCGCCTCAAAGCTTGTTGTTGCGCGCCTTATTGAAAAGGAGGCCTAAATGGAAGAATACACCCAAACCCCCTACCCCAAGATTGTGCGCGCTCCGCTAAAGCTAAGCGGTGTTTTCGGCATAGCTTTTCAGCTCTACAAGCGCGGGTTTTTCCAAATGTTCCTTTTAACGCTTTTGCTTATCGGGCTTGCAGGTATGCTTATGTCCGGCCTGCCCTTATACATGCTTAAAAGTATCGGGTTTACAGATTTCTTTGAAAACAGCATAACGCAATTCGGGCATCTTTCAAAAGAGTTTGACCTTGGCCGCATTTTTGGCGCAATTATGGGCGGAAGTGCGATTTCAATGCTGCTCTCCCTTATATATGCGTTTTTGCTTAGCCCTGCATACTTAGGCGCAGCTTTCATGGAAATGAACGAGCGCGCAGAGGGCAGGTGCGGCAGCTTCTCTCAGCTTATACGCTTTGCTGTGCCAATTGGCTTTAAGCGCTTTTATACCACATATCTTTCGCTGTTTTTAGTTTACCTTGGCGGCCAGATTATAGTCAGCCTTATCTTTGGGTTGATCGGGGGCGTTTTCGCAGTTGCAGCAATTGTTTCTGCTGCAAGCAACCTGAACATTCTTACATTTATTGTGATGGGCATAATTTTAGCGCTTCTTCTTATAGTTGCAGTTACTGTACTCGTTGTTTTTATATCACTCGTATACCCTGTTGCAGCGCATGAGGGCAAGCTTGCCTTTAATGCGGTTAAAAGAGCGTTTATGCTTGCATCAAAGAACTTCTTTAGATGCTTTAGCGCAAACCTTCTATTTACGCTTTTGAGCATATTCATAATCGCGCTCTTTATTTCGCCGCTCTTTTTATTTGGCGATATATTAAACAACCCGCTTCTGCTTACAATTTTGAGCGGTCTTTGCGGGACTTTGCTCACCCCCTATGCCGCAGCTTTTTATACGGCACTGTACATTGATGCAGCATCGCGCGAAAATGCGCCATTAGGGGCATAATACCATTTGAAATACTATTTACGGAGGAAACAATGTCAAAGCTTCCAACACGAAAAGAAATAGAGGAAAATGCAAAATGGGATTTAAGCCCGCTCTTTGAAACAGACGAAGTCTGGGAAGCCGCGTTTTCTAAATGCACTGAAGATATTTCTAAAATCGAAGCGCTTTCAGGAACGCTTAAAAACAGCCCCGAAGGGCTATTTAACGGGCTTGAAGTTTCAAACGAAGTTTCGCTTATGCTTGAGCGGCTCTTTGTATATGCAAAAATGCGGCGCGATGAGGACAATACGCTTGCAAAATACCAGGCTATGACTGACCGCGCTTTGCAGCTTAGCGTTGCGCTTGGCGCAGCGAGCGCATTTATGATGCCCGAAATCCTTTCAATAAAAGAAGAAACTCTCACACAATGGGCTGAGCTTCCTGTGCTTTCTGCCTATAAACGCGTGCTCTATGAAACTGCGCGAAAGCGGCCGCATATTTTAAGCGAAGGTGAGGAGCGCCTTTTAGCGCTCTCAGCCGAGCCTCTTGCAGCGCTCGACGACATTTTTACAATGCTCAACAACGCGGATATGGACTTTGGCTTTATAAAAAACGAAAAAGGCGAAAAGGCACAGCTTACGCACGGCAACTACAGGAGCTTCATTGAAAGCAAGCATCGCCCTACAAGAAAAGCCGCATA
This sequence comes from Bacillota bacterium, assembly GCA_022707005.1. GTDB lineage: Bacteria > Bacillota > Clostridia > Christensenellales > CAG-138 > JAKJBL01. The sequence goes on from JAKJBL010000004.1 coordinate 15,633, forward strand.
TCAGACGCTTTATAAAAAATACCTCGGGCTCTCTAACACTTTAAGCCAGACTTATAGCGCAAGCGTAAAATCCGACACTTTCTTTTGCAGAGCGCGAAACTATAAAAGCAGCCTTGACGCAGCGCTGTTTTCAAACAATGTGCCGCAGACTGTATATACAGGGCTTATTGAGGCTGTAGAGAGCCGCCTCCCTGCTTTAGAAGAATACCTTAAGCTAAGGCGCGATGCGCTAAAGCTTAAAAAGCTTAAGATGTACGACCTCTATGTGCCGATTGTTGAAACTGTGCCTCCTTCCATTGAGTACGAAGACGCAAAAGCGCTTGTCTTAGAGGGGCTTGCGCCGCTTGGGAACGAGTATGTCGAGCTTCTTAAAAAAGCCTTTAACGAACGCTGGATTGATGTTTACGAAACACGCGGCAAAACAAGCGGCGCATACTCATGGGGCGCATACGGCTCCCACCCCTATATTCTGCTCAACTACCAGCCTGAAGCTGACTATGCTTTTACGCTTGCCCATGAGCTTGGCCACAGCCTGCACACCCACTTTTCTGACTCCAGCCTACCCTACCAGGACGCGCAGTACCGCATAATGGCAGCAGAGGTTGCCTCAACTGTAAATGAGGTGCTCCTTACAAAGTATATGCTTGTCAACGCAAAGGACTTAAGGTATAAGGCATATATAGTAAACCACTTCCTTGAGCAGTTTAGGACTACTGTCTTCAGGCAGACCATGTTTGCGGCTTTTGAGCAAAAGACGCATGCAATGGCTGAAGAAGGCACGCCTTTAACAGTTGACTCGCTTAGCGGGCTTTATAGAGAGCTCAATACAAAATACTACCCTGGAGTTGAAGTTGACGAGTACATTTCAATGGAATGGGCAAGAATCCCCCATTTTTACAACGCCTTCTACGTCTACCAGTACGCAACAGGGTTCTCAGCTGCAGTTGCCATTGCAAAAGGCATACTCGAAGGCAAAGGGCTCTCAAGCTACCTTAACTTCTTAAAAAGCGGATGTACGGAATATCCAATTGTGCTCCTTCAAAATGCAGGAGTCGATTTAACACAAAAAGCAAGCATTTTAACAAGCCTTGATGAGTTTAAAGACGCAGTCTCCCTTTTGAGGGAGCTTCTCGGGTTCTAACAAATGGCTCAGTCAGAAAGCTATTTAAGCTATGAGTGGCTGCTTGGCAGCGAGATGTGCAGCTTCTATGTAGATACATCCTTTGACGAGCCTGCAGCAGGGTACGAAACACTAATTTACGTAGCGCTTAGAACTAAAAGCGCTGAGCAGTTTACTAAAGCAGAGCTAAGCGAACTTAACCGCCTCGAGAAAAAGCTTAAAAAGGCGCTTTTATCTGCAATTTACTTAGGCTATATTCATACTTCCTCTTTGCGGCAGTACTATTTCTATACAAAAAGCGAAACCGAAAGCTTAGAGGCGCTGAAAACGCTTAAGGCTAAAATTACGCGCCTCGAGCTGACCTTTGGCTCTGCCCATGAGCCGGACTGGCTGACGTATCACAGCCTGCTCCTGCCTGACGAGGCAAAATACCAGACTGTGCTCAACAAAGAAATTCTTCTCCGGCTCTCTAAAGCAGGCGACAACGCAAGCACAGTAAGGCGCCTTACGCTTACTATGTGCTTTAAAAGCGACCAGCTCAGGCTGCTCTTTGCAGAAAAGGCGCGCAAGCACGGCTTTGCCTTAGGCGAACCGAAGTTCAGGCCTGAACTTAACATGGCGCATACTATGAGCATACATTGCTTAAGCGCCTTATCAAAACCCGAAATAGACGCAATTACGACAAAAGCAATATACCTTGCAGAAGCTTTTGAAGGCTGCTTGCTGCGCTGGACAAGCCCGCTTATGCCAAAACGCAACCCGCTCTCATAGCTGCGCTTTTATCCCCATAAGCTACCATAATCTGCGCTTTTAACTGAATATTACGCTTTTTTCGACTCTTTATTGGGGCAGCATGCTTGAGCAAGCCTGCCTGTGCAGGAAACCTTTTCTAAGCTGCAGCCTGCTCTAAGAACGATTTCCACAATAGTTATGAACATTATGCACAGAGTTATCCACCGATACCTAAATTTGCGGCCTGTCCATGCACAAACCTTGTTCATTAAAAAGCCGGCTGCTGTTGATTATAAGTTTTTGAACTTTTACAAGCTTAAACCGCAGCGCCTTGCGCAGGACTTCCTGCATAAGAATTATTTAGCTTAGCAAAACAGGCTGGCGTATTCATGTAAACGAAAAGCATAAGCGCATGAGCTTATACCATATAAAGCTTTAACAAACCCTTGTTTTGCAATTTAGCATTCGGGTGTGCTAAAATAAACGCGTAAAAGGCTTCTCTACTATAAAAGACCTTAGTTTTTTAGGCAGAAGGCAAAAGCCTAAATAGGCTCTAAAGTTTTAAGGCATGTCTTAGGCTTTAGTAAAGCGCAAGGAGAAACCGAGCCATGGAGGTTCGAAAATACAGGCTTGCAAAGATGAAACGCAAAGTCATTACGCGGCTGCTGCTGCTGTTTATTTTTGCGCTGCTTTTTGTATTTGGCGTAGTTGCTGCAATCCTGTTTATAAGAAAACAATCGGCACGCGAGGCTGCGCTTACAAAGCTTGCTTTCTCAGCCTCAGACCAATATGTCTTTACAGGCAGCGGCTTCCTTTATTTAAGCGGAGGCATGCTCACCTATGACGACCTTACAAACGAAAAATACGATTACAGCGCGCCTGTTTCAGCTTCAGGGAGTCCTGTGCATTTAAGCGCAAGCCCAACTATGCATGTGCTCTACAACGAAGGCGGTCTTAAAATTATAGGCGCAGCAAACGCGGCTGAATTTACAGGCACGCTTTTAAGCGCTGCATGCGGCAACAGCCATGCAGCAGTGCTTTGCTTAGATGCGCTAAACAAAGAAAGCATACAGGTGTTTTCGAGCGATGCACAAATTATTGACCAGCTTGCGTACAGCGGCCAGTTCATACTTGATTACGGCTTTTACACAGTTAACGAAGAATACCTTTATGTGCTTACGCTCTCTTTAGATAGCGGCATTCCGCTCTCAACAATAACAGTTTATGATTTGACGAATAAATCAACAACAGGGATTATGCAGGTTCAAAACCAGCTGCTTGAAAAAATATACTTTACATCAGGGAGCATCTTTGCTTTTGGCACAAACCAGCTCATTCGCTACGGGCTCCCCGGGAACCGCGAAAGCTATCGCGAAATGGTCTACGGGTGGAAGCCTGTTGATTTTGAGGCTTCCTCAAGCCCGAGCTTTCTCCTTATGCCGCGCAACTTCGACACACCGGGCACAGTAAAGCTCATTACGCTAAAAGAAGCTGAGGTTGCTGAGGCTGTCGCAAAGCTTTATCAGCTGCCCTCAGGCACAATAGGCGCGTTTATTATGGGGGGCAAGCTTGTTGCGCTCACTGAGAACGGCTATACTCAATACGGGTCTGCAAAAAGCGAAGTAAGCCGCACCTTCGATATAAAAGCGGAGTCAGCGCAAAAGCTCAACTCCACAACCCTGCTTATTAAAAGCGGGGAAAGCATGTATCTGCTCAAGATAGCCTGAGCTTGGAGGTACAAGTGAATTTTCTTGATTTAGGTATACTTCTTATTTTTGCCTTCTTTCTGCTTGCAGGGTGGTACAGGGGGTTTTTCTGCACTCTGCTTTCAATCGGCGCTTATACGCTCTCATGCGGTCTTGCTCTGCTCTTAATGCCTGTTGCTTCGAACCTTGTAAAAAACAATGCCAAGCTTTATACTATGGCGCTCTACTATGCTGAAGGCGGGGAGCTTGTGCGCGATGTGGAGCTATCTAAAACTGCGATTTCTTCCCTAAGCTCAGAACAGCTCTCAGGCATAATGGAAAGCGCAAATCTGCCGCTTCCTATGGGCAGCCGCATAAGCGAAAACATTGCGCGCGAGGCGTTTGCAAAAGACGCTCTTACAACGCTTGGCGAATATTTCAACCAAACCATTGTTAATGTGTTTATAAACATACTCTGTGTGCTGCTTGTGTTTATTGTGCTAAGGCTGCTCTTTGCTTTTGTTATAAATCTTATTGACTATGCGCGCAGCGGCTATCCTGTGCTCTCAGGCGCGGATGGAATCTTGGGTGCGTCCTTCGGGCTTATTCGCGGCTTTTTAGCGATGTATATTCTGTTTTTGCTTGCGCCTGTTGCACTAATTGTGCTGCCAAAAATAAAAGACTATTTGGACGCCTCGTATTTCGGCGCTTTCTTTTATAACTCGAACTTTCTTTTAAGGCTCATAAGCGGAGTTTAAAAGAGCTTAAACACAGCTTTGTTAAACCAGCTGTACCCAAGGTCAAGCTCATCAAACACATTAAGCGAACCGAGAAGACCAAGCAGTACCCAAATAAGCGCAACAGCGCACAATGCAAGCAGCGCGTTTACAATGGCAGCGCCTGTGCGCGGTTTTTTTATAAATGCAGGGGCTTCTTCCTGTGCGCCTGGCTTAGGCTCTGCTTTTTTTATTCTGCTGCCATCATCGCCATAAAGGCGCAAAAGGCGCACCTGCTTTGCTGTTAATGCGTCAAGCCAGCCGTAAAGGTCACCAATATAAGGCCCCCTTGTAATAATAAGCTGGCGCGCTTCGCGAAACACCGCAACAACAACAGCAGCAGCTTCTTCTTTGTTGTGCGTAGTTTCAAGCGCAATGCGGTATACGGTTTTGCTGTATCGGCTGTATAAAGTTTTAAACGCGTCTTTATCACCCTGCTGAATACGCCGCATTAAAACTGTAAGGTCCATTTGCGCTTCACTCCGCTCTATAAAGTTGTAGCTGTATATTCGTCATTTTACCATGCCCTGCCCCTTATTTCAAAACAAATCGCTAAATTGCGCCTTTTGCGCATGTTCAGGCTCATAGCGAGGGCGCTTGCTTAACGCTTGAATACGCTTAAGCATCAGTTCCTTTACAGCAGCACATGAATTTTAAGCTTAGCTCATACACTTTTATAGCATTTGCTAAGGGCGTGAGTAGATGATTAAGCTAAACTGGAAGCGGCTTTTAATAGCTGCGCTTTTGCTGCTGTTGTTTTTGCTGCTTTTGCGCGGGCTCTTTTTTGCGTGCAGGGCAAAGGAGGCGCCGCCCTACTCTTTAGAGTTTGTGAGTGAGCCTGAGCGCATGCTTTCGCTCTACCTGCACAGAGAGAAAAAGAGCGTTAACCTTGAGCTTGAAGAATACATTGTTGGCGTAGTTGCATCTGAAATGCCTGCCTCATTTAAGCCTGAAGCGCTAAAAGCGCAGGCTGTAGCAAGCCGCACCTATGCGCTAAGGCGGCTTTTAAAAGGGGGCTGTTCACAAGGCTGTGACCTTTGCTCGTCAAGCAGCTGCTGCCAGGCCTATAAAACTGACGCAGAGCTTAAAAAAACATGGGGCGGAAAGTATTCGGAAAACCTCGCAAAAATCAGCGAGGCTGTAGAAAGCACAAAAGACGAGGCGCTTTATTATAACGGGGAGCTTATAGAGGCGCTCTACCATGCTGCAAGCGGCGGCTATACAGAAGATAGCGAAAACGTGTTTAAAGCTGCAGAACCCTATTTGCGCTCTGTAAAAAGCGAGAACGAGGAAGGCTCGAAATACCTTACATCCTCAACACGCCTTAGCCGCAAGGCATTTGTAAAAGCAGTCAACGGCGCGTGGCCAAGCGCTAAGCTAAAGGCGTCAGCTTTAGAGAGCCAGGTAAAAATTCTTTCCCGCTTTGAAAGCGGCAGGGTCGAGCGCATAAAGCTTGGCGAAGCTGAGGCTACAGGCCGCGAGCTCAGGGGCCTTTTAGAGCTTAAGAGCGCGTGGTTCACGCTTGAGTTTACAAAAACAGATGCAATTTTTCATACGCGCGGTTTTGGCCACGGCGTAGGCATGAGCCAGGCAGGCGCAAACGGCATGGCAGCAAAAGGCGCAGGCTATAAAGAAATTTTAAGCCATTATTATACAGGCGCTACGATTTCACGCTAAACACTATTTGCGGTTCACCTTGCCAAAGCCGCTTATTGCCTGCGTAACGCTTGGGTTTCCCAAATAGTTTACAATGCCTGAGCCCGAAATCTCCACATCGAGCTTATCGCTAACATCTAAATCAGCTTTGCCGCTGCCTGCAATTTTAAGCACAGCTTCTTTAGCCTTAAGCTCGCTTGCGTTAACTTCGCCAAAGCCGCTTATTTTAATATTTAGAGTTTCAACCTCACCATAAAGACCTAAGTTGCCTGTGCCTGTAATTTCGGCTTTAAGGCTGCTTTTAGCTGTTGCTTGCAAGTTGCTGCTGCCTGCGCTTGTAATTGACACTTTATTTGCAAGCAGTTCTTTTGCATTAAGATTGGCAGCGCCCGAAATATTTACATTAAGCGCATCTGTTTCGCCTTTTAATAATATTTCGCCAGCGCCCCCTATGCTAATATCAGCGCTTTGTGTTGCAAGCTCAAGCTCGCCCTTAACGCTGCCAAACACCTCAAGCAAGAGCGCCTTTGCATTTAGGCTTCCCTCGCTTTTAAGTTCTGCGCTTGTACGAACAGCTATTGAAAGATTTTCACTTTCAGGCAGGTAAATATCAAGGCTTAAAAGCTCTGAGCTGTAAATGCGGCGCTGCTTTGAGCGCACAGTAAGCTTGCCGCTGCTGTATATAAGCTTAAAGTCGCCTAAAATATTGCTGTCAGCATTAAGCACAGCTCTGCCCTCGCTGCTTTTATAAAACGCAACGTGCACAGGCATAGAGCCGGGCGCCAAATGAATATCTTCCAGCACCAGCTTTTCAAGCGCTTTATCAAAGGCGACCTCAGTTGAAGATTGCGCGTTATTGCCGCTTATAACAACAGGCAGCTTAAGGCTTCGCCATGGGGCAAAGCAGCCGCCTATATACAAAGGCAAGCATAGTAAAACTGCAAATACCAAAAGGCGTACATAGCTGCGCTTCATAAGAACCCCCATTTTCTGCGTGCTGTTTACCTAAAAAATGCCCCGGGTATTCCCGAAGCATGTTTTTAGCTTAGCTGTTTTCTCCCTGCGCCTGCAGCTTTGCTGCAGAGCGCTCCTTTAGCACCATTCCATAAGTAAAAAGTATAAGTCCTGCCCAAATAAAGCCGAAGCTTATAATATCGGAAGTTGTAAACGGCTGCCCCATTAAAAGCACGCCTATAACAAGCATGAGCGTAGGGCTTATATACTGCAAAAAGCCCACAGTAATAAACGGGAGGTCGTTTACGCCCTGCGAGTAGAGTATAAGCGGCATTGCAGTTGCTGCTCCGCTAAGTATAATAGCCGCCCACTGCAAATAATTGAAGGAGGCAAGCACACTAAGAGTGTTAGGCCAAAATAGAAAATACAAAATTGTAAACGGCGCAAAAAGCAAAGTTTCGATTGTTACGCTTACAAGCCCGTCAACAGCTGCAAAGCGCTTTAGTATGCCGTAGCCTGCAAAAAGGAACGCGTGGCTAAGCGCAATTAAAGGGAACTGCCCGCATTGGAGCGTTACAAGCAATACGCCTGCTGCAGCGAGAATTAACGCGGAAATTTCAAACTTGCCGCAGCTTTCGCGAAAAACTAAAACTCCTGCAACAAAAACAACGAGCGGGTTCATATAATAGCCGAGGCTTGCATCAAGCACATGCCCAGCTATAATTGCCCAGATATATAAACCCCAGTTTATAGTTATGACGATTGCAGAAGGCACAAGAAACTTCATTTTGCTTTTGTCGCGAAGAGTTGTAAGCACCTCCGGCAGACGCTTTTTAGAGGCAAGCACAATAAGCGTAGTAATCGTAGCAAAGAATATGCGGCACGCAAGTATGAAGATTGCATTTACACCATGAAAGATATCCCAGTAAAGCGGAAGCACGCCCCAAAGCGCAAACGCGAAGAAAACAAGAAAGAGACTTTTTTTATTCATCATGACCCTACTTAATAATTATTGCACCCAAGTAACAAGTCCACCCGTTTATTGTAGCACAAAGGCAGCATTATGTGCTATACTCTCTTTTGCGTATGCTTTGAAAGCAAACCACGGGTATAGCATATACTTAGCTTAGAACACTTATTAAGGAGGATGCTTTTTGACAACAGCTGTCTTTACAGGCGGCGGCACCGCAGGTCATGTGACGCCTAACCTTGCACTTATGAAAAGGCTTTTGGACGAGGGCTTCTCTATAAGCTATATAGGCTCAAAAGACGGGTTGGAAGAAGCGCTTGTGCGTGAGCTTGGCATACCCTTTTACGGAATAAGCGCAGGCAAGCTCAGGCGCTATGCAAGCCTTAAGAACATAAGCGACGCCTTTAGGGTGCTAAAAGGGCTTTTAGAGGCGCGAAAGCTTCTTATAAAGCTAAAGCCCGATGTGCTGTTTTCAAAAGGCGGCTATGTAAGCGTGCCTGTTGTCTTAGGCGCAAAAGGTATATGCCCAGTTGTATGCCACGAATCCGACTATTCGCCCGGGCTTAGCACAAAGATAGCCGCCCGATATGCTAAAACCATGTGCGTAAGTTTTTCTGATACCTTGGGTATGCTAAAGCGTGAGGCAGTCTTTACAGGCAGCCCTGTACGCCCTGAGCTTTATAAGGGCAGTGCTTTAAAAGGCAGGGCGTTATGCAGCTTTAACGGTGAAAAGCCCGTGCTGCTTGTAATAGGCGGCAGCCAAGGGAGTCAGGCAATAAACGAGGCGCTAAGCGGCTCTCTAAGTACGCTTTTAAAGAAATTTGACATTGCGCATATCTGCGGCAAAGGCAAGCTATGCAATATTGCCCCCTTAAAGGGCTATGCGCAGTTTGAATATGTAACAGACGAGCTTAAGAACCTTCTTGCAATGGCTGACATTGTGCTCTCTCGCGCAGGCGCAAATACAATTTTTGAACTGCTCGCCTTAAAAAAGCCGAACCTTTTAATCCCGCTGCCTGCAAGCTCATCAAGAGGCGACCAGCTCCAAAACGCTGCGTATTTTGAAAAGAAGGGGTTTTCAAAGGTGCTAAACCAAAGCGCGCTCACAAAAGAGAGCCTAAGCGAAGCCCTAAACGCCCTCCATTTAGAAAAGGCGCGCTATATAAAGCAAATGTCGGAGTGTAAAAACGCGGACGGAACTGAGGCAGTGCTAAATGAAATCCGCAAAGCTGCAAAAAAATAGGTATTAGCGTTAAGCTTGACAAATTTAGCCTCTGCTTATACAATTAGCTAAATTGAATGCCGACTTTTTGTCGGAGGCGATGAAGGAAAGAGTACGCGCAATTTGCTGCATAAAGAGAGCTGTACGCCCTGCTGAAAGCACAGCTGAGGTAATGCGCGGAACATGGCTCCTAAGCCCCTCTTGCCGAAAGCAACTGCCTTTAAGCAGAGCGGTAAGCGCCCGATACAGCGCTAACTTATGAGCCCCAAACGGGGGAAGTAGGGTGGTACCACGCCGCTATGCGTCGTCCCTTGGGATGGCGCTTATTTATTTTAATCGAGGAGGCGCAAATGCAAAATTCGACTTTTTACATTACAACACCTATATATTATCCAAGTGACAAGCTGCATATAGGGCATGCGTACTGCACTGTCGCAGCTGATGCAATTGCGCGCTATAAACGCCAATGCGGCTATGACGTCTACTTTTTAACAGGCTCTGACGAGCACGGGCAAAAAATCGAGCGCGCTGCAAAAAACAACAATGAAACGCCCAAGCAGTATGTAGATAGAATTGTCGCAGGCTTCGTTTCGCTCTGGAAGCTTTTAGACATAAGCAATGACGGCTTTATACGCACAACTGACGAGTATCATATTAAAAGCGTACAGCGGATTTTTAAAAAGCTTTATGATCAGGGAGACATATATAAATCAACATATACAGGGCATTACTGCACGCCCTGCGAAAGCTTTTGGCTTGAGCGGCAGCTTGTTGACGGCTGCTGCCCTGATTGCTCAAGGCCAACAGAGCTTGTTGAGGAAGAAAGTTATTTTTTCCGCATGAGCAAGTATGCGCCAAGGCTTATTGAGCATATAAAAACGCATCCGGAGTTTATTCAGCCTCCTGCGCGCGCAAATGAGATGCTCCAAAACTTCCTGCTCCCGGGTCTTGAGGATCTTTGCGTCTCGCGCACAAGCTTTAAATGGGGCATACCTGTTGACTTTGACGAAAAGCATGTTGTTTATGTTTGGCTTGACGCGCTTTCAAACTATATTACTAAGCTCGGTTTTTATTCAAGCGATGACAGTCTCTACAAAAAATACTGGCCTTGCGATATTCACCTTGTTGGCAAGGAAATTGTGCGTTTCCATACGATTATTTGGCCGATAATGCTCATGGCGCTTAACGAGCCTCTGCCCAAGCAGGTGTTCGGCCATGGCTGGCTCGTGCTTGACGGCGGGAAGATGAGCAAATCAAAGGGCAATGTGGTTGACCCTGTCGCGCTTTGCAACCGCTACGGAGTAGACGCTATACGCTACTTTTTGCTCAGGGAAGTGCCCTTTGGCTCAGACGGCGTGTTTTCAAACGAAGCGCTCATCTTCCGCATAAACAGCGACTTGGCAAATGACCTTGGCAACCTTCTCTCGCGTACAGTGGCAATGATAGAAAAATACTTCAACAGCCGTATTCCTGCGCCTCTTGAAGATAATAACGAGCTCGACGAAAACCTAAGGGCGCTTTGCCTTGGGCTTACTGAAGAAATCCGAAGCTGTATGGATGAGCTTAAGCTGCCTGAAGCGCTTGGCGCGATTTTTAAAGTTGTAGATGCAAGCAACAAGTATATCGACCAAAATACGCCATGGCTTTTGGCAAAAAATGAAGCAAGCATGCCCCGCCTTCAAACTGTGCTCTATCACCTTGCGGAAAGCCTGCGCTTTATAGGGGTTTCGCTAAAACCATTCTTAACAAGCACACCGGATAAAATCTTTACGAGCCTCGGCATAAATGATGCCGGCTTAATGACGCTTCAAAGCCTTAAAACCTTCTTTGCGCTTAAGCCTGGCACTGCAATAGTTAAGGGCGAGCCAATCTTCCCGCGCATAGATGTTAAAAAGGAGCTTTTAGCGCTTGAGCAAGAGAGCCTTGAAAAGCCGGCGCAAGCAATAGAAGAACAAGCGCAGGCGCGGACGGCTAATGAAGAAAGCCCCGAAGAAAGCTTAATAGATTATGAGGATTTTGCAAAGCTCGATTTGCGCCTTGCAAAAGTCATTGCATGCGAAGAAGTAAAGCGCTCCAAGTCGCTCCTTAAGCTTACGCTTAAAGTAGGGGATAGTGAGCGCACTGTGTTATCAGGCATACAGAAATGGTACAGCCCGGAAACTTTAATAAATAAAACTGTTGTGCTTGTTGCAAACCTTAAGCCCAAGAAGCTTTGCAATATCGAAAGCAGAGGAATGATTCTTTGCGCAAGCGATGAAGGCGATGAGCATTTAACAATAATAACTTCAGAAGGCGAACTGCCTGACGGCACAAAGGTAAGGTAGCTTAAAGAAATAAAGGAGAGCAATGGAACTTTTTGATACACATGCGCACCTCTTGGATGAGCGCTTTGATATTGACCGCGACGCGCTTATAACCTCGCTTGCAGAAAAAGGCATTGTGCATGTGCTTGAAGCATGCTGCTGTGCAGAGTTGGCGCAAGATACAATTGCGCTTAGCGAAAAATACGACATTATTTATGCAAGTCTCGGCACGCACCCGCATGAGGTATTGCGTATGGAGCAGGCGCATTTAACGCTTTACAGAGGGCTCCTATCCCATAATAAAGTAGTTGCAATAGGCGAAATAGGGCTTGACTATCATTATGACTTTAGCCCGAGAGATGTGCAAAAGCGCTGGTTTGTTGAGCAGCTTGAGCTTGCCATTGAGCATAAGCTCCCTGTGCTGCTTCATGTGCGCGAGGCTTTTAAAGATGCGCTCGATATTCTAAAAAGCCATAAGGACGGGCTTTCTGGCGTTATGCACTGCTTTAGCGGCAGCTATGAGGTTGCAAAGGAGTGTTTGGATTTAGGTCTTTATATTGCATTTGGAGGCGCACTAACATTCCACAACGCAAGGCGGCCTGTTGAAATTATAAAAAAGCTGCCTCTTGAGCGCCTGCTTATTGAAACCGACTGCCCTTATATGACGCCTGAGCCGCACAGGGGCAAACGCAACGACCCCTCAATGGTGCGCTATGTGTGCGAACGCGCAGCAGAGCTATTAAACATAAGCGCAGACGAAGCAGCAAGAATTACGCTTTCAAATGGGCGGGAATTGTTTAAGATACAGGGGTGAACAGGGAAAGCTAAAACAAAGCCCGTATGCATCTTTCGACAGAACCTCCCAGTTTTGGCTCATATTAGCTTGGCGTTTGTGTTGACAGACGCCTTTCTTTATGTCATATTATTGACAAAGTCATCAACTATACATGTTCAATCTACATTATTTTCTATTACAGCTCTGCGCAGAGCGTACTTTCATGCAAATAAATACGTTGGGCGCTAAACCCTTTAGCTCCACCAAAAAGACAGTTTACTGGAGGTGATGTATTTTTAATGCATACCTGATGCAGCTGCATTGGGAGCTTGCTGCTTATGCTTTTATGCAGCATTAACAAACTCGCTCAAAGACGCACTAATACTATCTAAATGCCCGAATAAAAAAGCGGAGGTCAAGAATGAACAACACAATACTAATTATTGTTCTTGCAGTCTACTTCCTCGCAATGGTCGGTATAGGTTGGGTAGGCAAAAAGAAATACGGCAATAACTTTGACAATTCTATTTCTGCAGGCAGGAATGTCGGAGTTATGCTCTTTATAGGAGCAGCCGTTGGTACGCATATTGGAAACGGCTTTGTCGTAGGCGGCACAGCAGGCGGTGCTGCTGCCGGCCTTGGCGGAATATGGTATGGCATTGTATGCGCACTTACATATTTCATACTTGCGATTACCGTAAACAAGCGTATTTTTGAAAAGGGCTATATTTCGCTGCCTGAGTTTTTAGAAGAAAAATACAGCAGCAAACTGCCCTCGCTTATCTTTAGTTTTACAACAGTCATAGGCTTAATCGGAAATATCGGCGTACAAATTATGGCAGGCAAGGCGCTCTTTATGGCGCTTGGGCTAAACGGCAACCTCGGCGCAGTAATAATTACTCTTGTTGTGTTTGCATACTCTGCGCTTTCAGGACTTTGGGGCGCTTATGCAACTAGCGTTGTACAGGTTGTAATAATTATTGCAGGGCTTGTAGGCACGACAATTGCGCTTCTTGCTAATGGCGGAGTTGCGGCAATTACTGCTGCAGTTGCAAGCGGCGCAGCGCCTGCTGAGTACCTTGACCCATTCGCAGGAGGCGTAAAGCCAATTTTTATGATGCTCATACCAATAACGCTTGCATTAATAGCAGACCAGGGCACAGTGCAGCGCATAAACTCCTCAAGGAGCGCGTCTGTTGCATTTAAGGGCTTTATGCTTTCTTTCTTAATTATGATACCTGTTGCATTTATGCCTGCATTTATCGGCATGTACGGAGCAACGGTTTTAAATGCAAACGACAACAGCACCTTCTTTGCAGTTGCAATGCACGCTCTTAACCCCTGGCTTGCTGCTGTGCTCATTGCGGCTGTTATTGCAGCAATAATGTCAACAATAGACTCGCTCGTTGTTGCAATAACAACAATATCGCTCCACAATATATATCGCGGCATGATTAACCCCAAGGTCAGCGAAAAGACGCTTTCAATTGCAGACAAAGTAGTTACGGGCATAGTCTGCCTTGTCGGGCTTTTAGTTGCAATAAGCTTTACAAACATCATCGGGCTGCTTGTGGGCATGTGTGCGTTTATCGCAGCATGCTGCTTTGCGCCCTTCATGGGCACGCTCTATTGGAAGCGCGGCACGACTCAAGGTGCAGTAGCCTCATCAATAGTTGGCTTTGTGCTTGTTATCCTTAACTGGACTAAAGTACTGCCTCTTCCTTACGAAGAAATTACGCCTATCGTAGTTTCAGTTATAACCTACATAGTCGTAAGCCTCGTAACAAAAGAGGCGGATATCGCAAAAGCAAAGAGCGCAGCCTCTTAAGGAATGCGCTTGACATTTTTTAACCTTGACCTGTCCGCCTTAGTGCATTGGGAGGTGTTCTCCATAAGGAAAAGCCTGCCTTTGCGCTAAGCGGCGGACAAAAAGAAAAGCAAACCAGGAGGAAAATATGGTTGAAAAACGGCTGAGTACGGATGTGCTTGTTATAGGCGGCGGGCTTGCAGGCTGCTTTGCGGCTGTAAAGGCAGCTGAGGCAGGCGCAAAAGTAATACTTTCGGATAAAAACTATTGCGGCAAAAGCGGAAACAGCCATTTTGCGCGCGATATGATGCTCTTTAGAGAAGAGTGGGGCGATAACTTTAAAAACTGGCTCGACCAGTTTATTTCAATAGGCGAATATGTAAATAACCGCGATTGGGACGAAGTTATAATTAAAGAATCCTACCCGCGCTATCGAGACCTTGTAAGCTGGGGCATCCCCTTTTACAGAAAACGCGGCATGAAGGGTACGCCGGGCTCTGACCACCCCTATGGAAATGCAGTTCTTTCTGATGATGTAGGCTTCCCTGAACCTGAAGAAGAACCCTTCCGCTACCACCACCAGCGCACAAAATACCGCAAATCAACTGCAATTATTAAATTCGGCATCCGCCATAAAATGATGGTCTGCAGAAAAAAGGTGCTAAGCACAGGCGCGACCATACTTGACAGGGTGATGATAACCGATTTACTTACGCATAATGGCAAAGTCTCGGGCGCTGCGGGCTTTAACACAGTTACCGGCGACTTTTATATAATAGAGGCAAAGGCTGTTGTAATTGCCACAGGCTCTCTTACATTCAGGCCTTCCTACTACGGCATACAGTTTAATGCAGGCGAAGGTATGACAATGGCATACAGAGCAGGCGCTGAGCTTACAGGCATGGAATTTGGCTCAGGCATGTGGGTTACAAAGGAATGCGACTCCGTGTGCATAAACGGGCCTGTTGCAGAGCTTGGCATGACACATGACAGTGTAACGAATGGGCTTGGGGAAGAATTCTTAGATGCAGGCGCGCACCTTCCTACAAACATCCACTGGCCGCTTGAAGTGCATAAGGGCAATGGCCCAATTTACCACGAACCTTATGGCTACGACAGAAACGAACATAAAGAAGCTATTGAAAAATACAACGAAACAGCGGAAGGCCCGTGGATTACAATGCTTGACAGAGCAGGCATAGATATTTTCAATGACCGCTTTGAGCAGTATATGTGCTTTTTGGGCAACATTTTCCCCGGCGGCGTAAAAATCAATACAAATTGCGAAACATCCATGCCCGGGCTTTATGCAGCAGGCGATTCGTCTGGCACAAACTTTACAGGCCCAACATACGCAACCCTTGGCAGCGGCATGTGCAGCGCAAAATGCAGCAGGCTATGCAAAAGGCGCGACACATTCAGCACTCACACAAGAAGAGGTTGACGCATTAAAGCAAAGAATCCTCGGGCCGCTTGAGAGAAAGCACGGCTTTACGCCTGAGCATATTCTTATGCGCATCCACCAGACCATTCTCCCCTACGAGGTCAGGCAAATCATGCACGAAGACCGCCTAAATGCAGCGCTTACTATGTTCGAGTTCTTTAAGAACCACTTCCTGCCAAAGTCGTTTGCCAAGGACTCCCACGATTTAAGGAACTACCATGAAGTGCGCTCAATGATTACAGGCGGAGAAATTATGCTCCGCACAGCCATACTCAGGCGGGAATCAAGAGGCTGGTTCTTCAGAGAGGATTATCCGCATAGAGACGACAAAAACTGGCTAAAGTGGATTGTTGTAAAGCAGGGCGAAGACGGCGAAATGCAGCTTGCAACTGAAGAAATCCCAGAAGAATGGAAGGGCGACCTTTCGCTTAGTGAAAAAGAAAGGTATCTCTTGCAATACGGATACGGAAAGGAAGACTAATATGGCAATTGAGCTGATTGATAAGGATAAATGCACAGGCTGCAGAACATGCGTTGACGCATGCCCTATGGATGTTATACGCTTTGATGAAGACGAGCAAAAGGCGGTTATAACCTACCCTAAAGAATGCATCTGTTGCTATAACTGCGAGCAGGATTGCCCTGAAAACGCGATTTATGTTGACCCGAAGCGCGTAAACCCCATTCCGCCTGCGTGGTGAGCTTGACAAATATAATAAATCGCATATACTTTTTATAGAAGGTCTTGATAATTGAATATTCACCGCTAGGGGCGCTAAACGGCATTTGCCGTAAAGCTGAGAATGACCCTTGGAACCTGTTTAGTTAATCCTAACGAAGGGAAGCGGAAAAGCGAATTAAGCGCCGTTCCTTTCTTTAGGAACGGCGCTTTAATCTTGACTGTTTTAGAAAGGGGCAAAAATGGATTTCACGCTTTTTGAAGAGCTTGGCAAGCTTAAATGGTTTAGCATAGCTGCGCTTGTTTTTGCGGCTGCGCTTACAGCCTATCTTGTTTATTTGCTTCTTAAGGGGAAAAAGGGCATACGCGAAAAAGAAATGCCTGTTGGAGCAGTTGACCCTACGCTTAGCTTAGTCTACGGCGCGCTTTGCGTTGCGCTCTCGTTCATCCTCTCGTATCTTAGGCTCTTTAGGATGCCGCAGGGCGGCTCATTAACAATTGCGAGCATGCTGCCGCTAGCACTTTACAGCCAGTGGTTCGGGCTAAAGCGCGGGCTTCTTGCAGGCGCTGCTTTCGGGTTTTTGCAGCTTTTGCAGGATGCGTATATTGTGCACCTGCTTCAGCTCCTGCTTGACTATCCGCTTGCGTTTATGTGCGTAGGGCTTGCAGGGCTTTTCCCTAACAACCTGCCGCTTGGGCTTTTGGCAGGCGGGCTTGGCCGCATCCTTTGTTCAACGCTTTCAGGCGCAATCTTTTTTGCTAAGTTTAGCCCTGAGGGCATGAACCCTTGGGCATACTCGTTTGTTTATAATGCCCTTGCCTTAGGGCCTGACCAGCTTATTTGCATAGTGCTTGCGCTTATGCCGCCTGTAAAGCGCGCTGTTTCGCTCATTGCTCCTAAGCTAAGACCTAAAGAGAGCGCATAGGCAAAAAGCGCTGATTGTTAAACTTCCTTTTAGCCTTACTGCTTGTTCTGCCTTCAAAGGCAAGAAGTTTTGATTTAGCCTTTTCGGGCTGTATCGAAGAATGCTCTATATACGCCTCCTCAGCGTCTTGCTG
The DNA here is from genome assembly GCA_022707005.1 of Bacillota bacterium. GTDB lineage: Bacteria > Bacillota > Clostridia > Christensenellales > CAG-138 > JAKJBL01. Next base: position 32,815 of record JAKJBL010000004.1, read on the forward strand.
CAGGTTCTCAAGCTCTGTAATTATATCCGTAAGCTTATTAAACAGCTTGTAGTAAAGCGTTTTATAGTCGTCCATATAAGCTCCTAAATTCTTAGATATTTTAGCGCCTTTACAAGCTTAAGCCAAGTTCTAATAAAAGTCGATAGCGAATAAAGCGGAAAAATATCATACTTTAGCAGGCGTTACTTATCCTTGTTTACAGGGCCGCGCTTTGTTGAGACAGCATCAAAGGTGCCGTTTGCAGCCAAAGAAACAACAACTGCGTTTACAAAGCTAAGAGCCGCTGTTTCAAGCGTAAGGCCGCTTGTAAAAAGCGAAGCTAAAACGAGCAGCACAACTGCAATAATGTAGCTAAAGAGCCTTGTAGGGATGCGCTTAATAGCGCCGGCCTCCTTTAAAAGCTCAGTAAAGAGCGTTGTTGCAAGCGTTGCGCCCGCATAGGTTGCAAGCGAACTCCAAGTAAAAAATTCCCCCATATATACCTCCTTATTGATTTAAAACTCTGCCTAAAACCAGCCCTGCGCCTGCTGCAAGCAGCAAATAGAGAATTTGACCTATAAGCGCCTCATAGCGCCTGCCGCCATGCCCCTCTAAGACGCGAAGCCGCGCTTCATGGTCTACAAGCTGGCTAAGCGCAGCATCAAGCTTTGTATCAATGCGCGCTAAGGTCTGCAAAACCTCCTGAAGCCTTGCCTCCTCCACTATGCCCTCCTTAAACCCTTTTTAAGTATTCGTGTATGCAAAAGCCGCGCCGCATCGGCATCTGCTTATGCAAAAGCACATCTGCCCAAAGCCCATGGAACTCAAGCACAAGGCAGGGCTCGTCTTTAGTAAGCCTTCCTATAATGCCATAGCCTGTGCCGGGGCCGCTCCTCAAGTTGACGTATGTATCGCCCGAATATATATAGAGCGCAGGCAGCGCTTCTTCAGGCAGGCCTTTAAGCTTAGCGCGAAAGTCGTCCATGTTAAGCGCAGGGCAGAGCGTTTTATATGTGCCGCCTGAAGTTAGCCTGACCTCATTATGTCCAAGCACTGCCTCAGCACCAAGCGAATATTTTGCCATGACTTCGGCACTAAGCTTAAGCGCAGCGTCAAGCTGGCTTTTTGTCGGCATGCCCGCATTTCGCATATCCCCGATTAAGGCAATAGAAACAGAGCGGTTTGCAGCGCCAACTCCGTTTTTATCTTTCGTAAGGCTGTTTTTTACAGCGCCGTGCTGATAAATGAGCCCTCTGCCCTCGTATATTTCGCCTTTTGGCGTTATGCCAAAGGAATAGCCTATTCCCTTATGCCCATATACCTGTATGCGCCGCTCGTGCAGCGCCCTCCATTTATCAGGCGTTGAATAATCGCCTACTGTGTGGTGTATTTGTATATGGTCTGTATATTTGCGCACTATCCGCTTTATCGGCCATTTCAAGCCTGTATCAATAATATCCAACAAGAAGCTACCTCCTTAAAGGGCTATGCTGCCCCTATTCTATTTTATGAACAGCTGCGCCATCATGCGCATACATTTGTTAATGTATACGCTACACCCGTTTTGCATCATCCTTCTTGGCGCACAGCTCCCACATTGCAAGGCTTGGCTGCCAGCCGTTGTTTGAAACAAGGCTTTTATAAAGCCTGCCTTCAAAAAGCACTACTTCGCCAAGCCTGTACGCAGCATTAATGTTTTCCGGCTGTATCCATACCTGCTGCTTTTCGAGTAAGTTGTTTTTCATTTGCCTCAACTCCCGTATACGCTTAACGCAGCTTTAAGCTCAGGCAGGTCTGCGCAGACAAAAATCCCTGTTGTAAACCACTTGCCGTCATAGGGCGCACGACAATGGAGAGTAAGCTTATCCCCTGCCACAAGGCTTACATCTATTGACCTTAATTCAGTAAATGTCGTAAGGCTCCCCGCTAAGTCAACTCCGTTTTTCATAAGCTTTGCTTCGCAAGTGTCGTAATGTGACAAAAAGCCGAATTTGACCCTGTATACACCGGCTCTTTTTGCAGTAAAAGTACTCGACGCAACTGCGTTCCATGCGCTGTTTGTGCCTGCGCTTTGCTTAACTGCGCTAAATATTACAGTATCGCCTGCTGCTGCATTCTCAGGCAAAGAAATGCCAGATGAGCCGCTAAGCGTAAAAAAAGCGCCGCCTAAGCGCATCACCCGCACAACCTGGCCGGCGCGTATTTTCGCCGCCTTCCCGTAAGCTTCTAAAAGCGGAGCAGCGCCAAGCCCGCACACATTTAATGTTGGCGCCTCTGCACTTTCATTAAAGCGCACAGTCCACTGCATACCGTCTGCATACTCAAGAAGCTCTGGCAAACAGTTTAATAAAAAGTCAGGCGCTTCGCCCTCTGCCTCACAGCCGCCAAAGCATAGTCAGCCGCCTCTTTGCCGTTTAGCTTTTTCGCATCCTTAACTATGCCGCTGCTGTACGCATAAACTTCTTCGCGCATATCGCCTGTGCCTGTGCCGTCAAGCCCCTTTGAAGCTATAAGAAGCCAGTATTGCGGCTCCGGCGGCGCAATGCCTGTGCAGCCTTTAAGGCATAAATAGCTTGAACCTGAATAAGCGACTTTGTTCATTTTTGCATAGCTTTTATCTAAGCTGTATTCTTCAAATAAAGAAGCAGCCTCATGTTCAAGCTGCCTTACCCGCTCTGCCTCAACTGCTTGCTCAATCGACTTTAGCATGTTTACAAGCATAGGCCACTCATTTCTTGATAAAAGCGTAGATGCGCCTGCAATGCCCTTTTTACACTTGAAGTTAAAGCGCGCGCTTGTAACAAGCACATCCTGCGCTTCGCCGGAAAACACAAGAAGCTCGCATTCAACAAGCCCGGGGCTGAAGCTTGGCGGATAAAGCTCAATAATAAGCGTGTTCTTGCGGCCGCTCATAAGCGTAATGCCGTTGCCCTCCGTATCCTGGCTTGCTGTACCGTTTGATTTTGAAAACACAGCAACAACCCTGCACCCTTGTAAATCAACCGCTGCGCCATCATCAGTAAGCGTTATTTCAAGCACATTGCCGCTGTCGCCTTCAACAACCTCAAAGTCGCGGTTGCCTGCAGGCCGCTTTAAGTCAAGCGCAAGCTGAAAGCGTTTTTTTACGTCACCCATATTTTCCCCCTAAATTAAAATAGGGCGACTGCCCCTGTCGCCCAATGCTAAGCTATCATATACAGTTTCAAGTTTAAAGCTGAGAACGGTTCTTAGAAGATTTGTTTATATCTATGGCTGTTCAGTCTCTGTTTGAGGCGCAAGCCACTCATAAACCTCTTTTGGCAGCTTGCCCTTTGTAACATCCTTTTGGGTGAGGCTGACTTCAAGGCAGAGCTGGCGCATGCTTGCATAAAGCTCACTCCTTTTTTGCAATATAGCGCCTACATTAAATGGGATGTCGAGGTCGTCGCCTTCATGCCGCATAGAAACAGCGCTAAGACCTCCCATGCTTTCATTAAGCGCCAAAAGCGTCTGCGTAGGCGACAAAAACACACCGCCCTCGTCCGCCCCGTAATAAAGGCGCACAGCTTTGTGCTTCAGCAAATACTCACAAGCCTTTAAATCGTCCCTGCCTGCAGCTGCTTCTATATCTGCAAGCACATAATTTATATCATAGCGCGGGTTCGGAACATGAGTTATGCGGAATATGCGCTTAGAAAGGTCGCTCAGCGCCTCATTGTCAAGCAAATAGTAAACTGCGCGCGAATACGGCGTTTTTGAGTTATACTCGCCGCTTAGAGTATGGCGCAGGATATCTTCTTTGTTAAGCTGCATTCCAAAAAGCGCAATTGCAACAACCTGCTCCGTCTTAAGATTTGTGTCTATATGCGGCCGCATAACGCGGTAAACCTTTGCAAAATTCTTAAGCTGGTCGCGGCTTTTGAGCTGCTCGAAAATTGCAAGGAGGATGCGCTGCTGCCTGTCGTTTCTGCCTGTATCAAGGCTTATGCCCTTCCTTGCGCGGCAATAATCAAGCACCTGCTGACCGTTGAGCTTTTGATAGCCCTTTTTAAGCTGCCTTCCGTTAAGCGTAATTGCAACATCAACATCATAATATACGCCGCCCATTACATTAACAACGCCCTTAAGGCCGCTCATGTCAACGCCTGCGTAATATTCTATGTTTACGCCTAAGAGCCTGCCAACAGTTTCCATTGCGTATTTATAGCCTTTTTCTGTGCCGCTCCCGCCGCGGCTGAACGCTGCGTTAATTTTCCAGCTGCCTTTTTGCTGCTCGCCCTTATCATTAAAAATCGGGGCGTATGTGTCGCGGGGTACGGAAATTAAATGCGCCTTATTCTGTAAAAAATCAACGCTTAAGAGCATGAGCACATCAGAGCGGTAGTCGTTGCGCTCGTCTCTGTATACTTCGTTTTCAGGGTCCTCACGCTCAGGGCTTCTGTCAAAGCCTACAAGCAGGATGTTTACGCCGTTAGCCTCAAACGCTTCTTCAGGAGGCAGCGGCTCCGGCGTAGGGCTTGGCGCAGGCGTAGGTGAGGCGCTCGGTGGTAATACGGGCGTTTGTGCAGGCTCGGGTGATGCTGATGGCGCGACAGTTGCGCTTGCCTTTGGCGTGTTGAAGGCAGCCATGGGGTTAAAGGCTACTACATACAGAGTGCGAAGAAATAAAACGAGCGCAACAGTAAGTATGCCAATAAGCGCAAACCGCAGATATTTTAGGGTTTTTCCGCTTATAGGGCGTTTTTTGCCGCTCCCTTTTTCTTGCATTTTTGCCTCCCAAGCCATCTTTAAGCAATCTGATTAAATGCGCTTAACTTTTTGCAGGCGTTTATTTAACCGATACCCCCCTAATACTAATACGCAAAGCGCGTCTTGTAAAGTACGCAAAGCCTTAAAACAAACGCCGTTGAGCTTGACAGATGCCGCAGTTTTTTATATTTTATATATGTATATATACCTCAAGGTGGCGCAATGTGGACTTTTAACAACAGCAGCCCTGTATTTTTGCAGCTTGCCACAAGCATTGAAGATTCCATACTCTCGGGTGAGTTTTGCGAAGAGACAAGGCTCCCCTCAGCAAAGGAGTTTAGCGAAAGCCTCAACATAAGCCCGGCGACTGCGCTAAAGGGCATGGGGCTTTTGCTTGAGAACGGCGTTGTTTTTAAAAAACGCGGCATAGGCATGTTTGTGAGACAGGGCGCAAAACGCCTTATTGCAGCAAGGCGCAGGCGTGAATTTGCAAACACGCACCTTTTGCCTGTGCTCCACGAAGCGAAAAAGCTCGGCATGACTAAAAGCGACCTTGCGGCGCTCCTTGAAGCAACGCCGTACATTTAACTCAAGACCTGCACTGCTTTATAACCCATTTTATTTAAGGAGGCAAGTATGGATTATTGCGGACACAAGCTTTATTTTTGCAAGATTTGCGGCAACCTCACAAACGCCTTTCATAACTCAGGGAGGCCAATGAGCTGCTGCAACGAACAAATGCAGGAACTTATAGCAGACACAACTGACGCTTCAAGAGAAAAGCATGTACCTGAAGTTCTTATAGAAGGCGATAAAGTAACTGTTAAAGTAGGGGCAGTTGAACACCCCATGGTAGATGCGCACTATATTCAGTGGATTTACTTAAAAACAGAGCGGGGCAGCCAGCGCAAATGCCTCTCTCCGGGCGAAAAGCCTGAGGCAGTCTTTACTCTTATAAACGATAAGGCGCTTGCAGCGTACGAATACTGCAACCTCCACGGCTTGTGGGTAAAAGAGCTTTAATTTAGTAAAAAGAACAATAAAACAGCAGGGTCGCCCCTGCTGTTTTGTGATTGATTTAGTTTTTGCTTACTTTAGGATTTCGAGACGGCCGGGGTCGTTTGCATAGACTTCTTTTGCATTGTCTTTTGTAACGATAACCGGTGTAAGCTCGTAAATGCCGACTTCCTTCTTGCCGTTATCTACGTTGTTGTCAAATGCGGGCAGCGGTGTGCCGGCCTGCATGAGCTTAATGATTTCCATTGTCTTGCCAACGAGGATTGCAGTCGGCTTATCAACAGTTGAATACTGCCTGCCTTCCCAAATCCACTTAATTGACTCGTTTTCAGCGTCAAGGCCTGAAATTGCGGGCTGCTCCTGCTTTGCGTTAAGGCAGGCGGTTATGATATTGCGCGCGATTGCGTCGTTTGGGGAGAGGACGCCGTCAATCTTCTTATCCGTGTAGAAGCCGGAAAGCAGAGTGTCCATGCGTGCCTGTGCTTTTGACGCATCCCAGTCAAGAGTTGCGCACTGCTCAAACGCTGTCTGCCCTGAAACTACTGTGAGCGTGCCATCGTCAATTTTGGGCTGAAGGACCTTCATAGCGCCCTTAAAGAAGTTCGGGGCGTTGGGGTCGGCAGGGCCGCCGCCAAAGAGCTCGATGTTGTAGGGGCCTTCGCCCTTCATCTTTGCTAAGCCGTCAAGAAGTGCCTGGCCTTGGAGTTCGCCGATTCTTACGCTGCCAAACTGAACTACGCAGTCAATAGCAGTTGTGTTTTCCAAAAGGCGGTCATAGGCGATAATCTTTACGCCTGCTGCTGCTGCATCTTCAAGCACAGCCCCGAGCTGGGAGCCGTCAATAGGCGCAACAACAATAACCTTCGCACCGTTTTGGACCATTGACTCGATTTGCTGCTGCTGTTGGGGAACCTTGTTGTCAGCATGCTGTACGAGCGGCTTAAAGCCTGCTGCTTCGAGCTCAGCCTTGAACATGTCGTTGCCTTCCGCCCAGTTCTGTGTGCCGAGCCAGGGCAGAGCTACGCCTATAACAGAGTCTGCAGGGAAGCCTTCTGCCGGAGCTTCGGGCGCTGGTGCAGGCGCTGGTGCAGGCTCGGGCGCGGGCGCTTCAGGCGCAGGCGCTGGTGCAGGTGCAGGCGCTGGTGCAGCGCAGGCTCCAAAGAGCATCGCAGCGATGAGAATGGAAGTTACGAGAAGAGTCATTCTTTTTTTGGACACCATTTTACCCTCCTGTTTTACGTCTTTCGACTATATAAGGCCCCGCCCTTTGCGTATCAGGGGTTGCTCAGGCAGGGGTGCCTTCAGTTGGTTTTGGCTGCTCTTGTTTTGCAGGGAAGAGCCTGCCTGTAATTGAGCCGCGTCCGCGCTGTTTGTTGTAAACGTCAAATACAACAGCTGCCAAAAGCACAAAGCCCTTTATAACCTGGGTACGGTCAGCGCCAACACCAAGAAGCTGCAGGCCGTTGTTTAAAACAGCCATTACCATGCCTCCGACCATTGTAGCAATAACTGTGCCAATGCCGCCAGAAACTGCCGCTCCGCCAATAAATACAGAGGCTATTGCGTCAAGCTCCCAGCCTGTGCCGTCTGACGGGCCTGCTGCTACTGAGCGGCCTACGAAGATTATTCCCGCAAGCGCTGCAAGGAACGACATGTTGAGCATAGTAAGAAAATATGTTCTTCTTACATTTACGCCTGAGAGCGTAGCTGCGCTTTTATTGCCGCCTACTGCGTATATATGGCGGCCAAACCTTGTGCGCTGCGTGATTATATGGTAAATAATCACAAGCACAACGAGTATAAGCCCGGGAACAGGGAAGGATGTGCCAGGCCTCCCTGAGCTGTAAAGCCAAGTTATGTAGCCTATAACAAGCCCTACAAGCACAATGCGCACAAGTACCGGCCAAAGCGGCTCCTTCTTGCCGGAGAGCTTCTCTATACGCCTGCGCTTATGCAGCTGCGACCATGTAAAGGCTGCGATTGCTAAAAGCCCGAGAAGCACAGTGGAGTTGTTAAGCCCTGTATTCGGGCCCCAGTCAGGCAGATAACCCGCGCCAATGATTTTAAGCTCTTCGGGCGCTGGCACTGAAATCGACTTAGAAATCCAAATTACGCCGCCGCGGAAAATCATCATGCCGCCCAAGGTTGTAATAAAGCCCGGGATGTTGAACCTTGCAAGCCAAAACCCCTGCCAAGCGCCTGCAATTGCGCCAACTGCTAAGCCAATAAGCGCTGCGACCCACCACGGCAGGTTGAACTCCCTTGCACTAAGCGCCATAACCATACCTGCAAAGCCTGCAACTGAACCAACGGATAAGTCGATTTGCCCAATTACTATTACCATGAGCATCCCGACTGCAAGCACAAGCACATAAGCATTGCCTGAGAGCAGGTTTTGGAAGTTGGAGGGCGTAACTACCTTCCCCCCTGTAGCGATGTTAAAGATAATTATGAGTGCAACAAGCGCAATTACCATTGTAAACTGACGAAACTCAGTGCCGAGAATTTGTTTTAGGTGTTTCATGATGCATCCCTTCCCTATGCGTTTATATCCGCGCAAGTATTGGAGTAAGCGTCCTGGGTGTTTATCATCATTTGCATAAGCTTTTCCTGGTCAGCCTCGCTGCGGTCTAATGCGCCTGTGATGCTGCCCTCAAAAAGCGTATAAATCCTGTCGCACATGCCAAGAAGTTCAGGCAGCTCAGAAGAAACGATTATAACTGCCTTTCCCTGGTCTGCAAGCCCGTTTATAAGGCGGTGTATTTCGTATTTTGCGCCAACATCTATGCCGCGCGTAGGTTCATCTAAAATAAGCACATCAGGCTCTGTGAACATCCACTTTGCTACAACGACTTTTTGCTGGTTTCCGCCTGAGAGCGTGTTTACGCACGCGTCTACGCTGTATGTTTTAATTCCGAGCTCTTCGCGCTGCTTTTCTGCTGCCTGACGCTCCTTATCTAAATCGAGCAGCCAGCCTCGCGTTATAGCTTTAAGGTTTGCGCTTACGCAGGTCTTGCGCACAGAATCTATAAGGTTTAGGCCGAAGTTTTTGCGGTCTTCCGGGATATAGGCAATGCCGTGCTTAATTGCCTCAGAAACTGAGTTTATTTTTACCTGTTTGCCCCTTATTTTAATTGAGCCGCAAATAAAGGAGCCGTAGTTCTGCCCGAAGATTGAGCGCATAAGCTCAGTTCTGCCTGCGCCCATAAGCCCCGCAAAGCCCACGATTTCGCCTGCGCGCACATAGAAGTTTGACCTTTTGCAGACCATTCTGCCCGGAATATTCGGGTCTTCAACGCACCAGTTGTCAACTTCAAAAATAACCTCGCCGGGCTTTGACTCATGAGGGGGATAGCGGTTTTCCATAGAGCGGCCGACCATTGAGCGGATGATGCGCTTTTCGTCAACTTGCCCTTTTTCGACTGAAAACGTTTCAACTGTGCGCCCATCGCGAAGCACGGTTACAACATCGGATATTTCAGCAATTTCGTTAAGCTTGTGCGAAATCATTATGCAAGTGATGTCCTTGCCCTTTAAATCGCGCATAAGCTTGAACAGGTTTGCAGTATCAGCCTCGTTTAAGGCTGAGGTAGGCTCGTCAAGAATTAGGAGCTTCACGTTTTTAGAGAGCGCTTTTGCGATTTCTACAAGCTGCTGCTGACCTACGCCAAGATGCTTTACCTGAGTGTTCGGGTCGAGGTTCAGCCCAACGCGCTCAAGCAGCTCCTGTGCAAGGCGGCGCTGCTTTTCTCTGTCTATAAGGCCGCGCCTTACGATTTCGTTGCCCATAAAAATGTTTTCTGTAATGGAAAGCTCAGGAATCATCGTAAGCTCCTGGTGGATTATAACAATGCCCGCGCTTTCGGATTCTTTTATGTTTTTAAAGGTCATCTCGCTGCCCATATATATGATTTTGCCCTCATACGAGCCATAGGGGTGAATGCCTGAGAGCACCTTCATAAGGGTGGATTTACCTGCGCCGTTTTCACCGCAGATTGCGTGAATATCGCCGCGGCGAACTGAAATAGTTACGCCGTCTAACGCGCGCACTCCCGGAAAAACTTTGGTTATATCCTGCATTTGTAGAATTATGTCTTCCATTATGCCAACCTCCGGCTGCTTGACTGTCAGGTAAGTTTTGCTTCTAAATCTAAAGCTTGTTTAAGCGGCAGCGCATTATGCCGCCGGCTTTTTATCCATATTTTACATTAAGCCATAACTGTGAGCCTTATGCCTTAAAACGCCGTAAAACCTAAGGCGGCTAAAATAATTTAGCGGGCGCAAGTGCCGTTAGTGTAAGCTTAGCCGTGTTCTATGATATTTCCGCCTTCTTTGCTGTTTTTAGCTAAATTTCGCGACTGTTAAAAGTTGTTTGAGTAGCATAATTGACCGCTTTGTATATCATAGTATGTTGAGGCGCCTTGCGTGAACTTGGCGCCATAAAAAACAGACTACAGCCTGTTTGCTAATGTTTTTTTAATAACATCAAATTATCACAACTTTGTCAATTTGTCAGCACTTTAGTTATGATATGCAAGAAATGTCCACCCTAACAGCAGAAATATGGGTTCTTAGTTAAAACCCTCCCAT
>JAKJBL010000004.1:43138-47229 GCA_022707005.1 Bacillota bacterium
CAAGGGCATTTTGGTAAAAGGAGTATAAAATGAGCAGCATTTCTTCAACCCGCTTGAAGTTGTTAAAAGAGCAGTTGTTTCATGGCTTCTTCGTAAAGAAGGAATGGTGGGGCGATAACCTTACAATTTTAAATACGCCCGAAGTCGAAAAGATGTCGATTTCAATGCGCAAAGCGCTTGCGTTTGAAAAGGTATGCCTCGAAATGCCTTTGGAAATTAAACCGCATGAGCTTATTGTAGGCCTTGCTACAATGTCCTCAGTAGGCTTTGGGCATACATTCCCAAAATACGAAACTGATGAAGAAGCTAAATACTTCGCGCAGTTCTCGCTTGATAGAAAATCAGTGTGGGGGCATCACATGCCCTACTACAAAAAACTCCTCGAAGTCGGTTACAGCGGCATACTGGCCGAAATCGACCATAAGCTTAAAACAGAGACTGACCCTGAAGCTATTGATTTTCTATCCTCTGCAGCCTATACGCTAAAAGCTGCAGCAGCCTTATCAAAAAGATATGAAGCGCTTATAAAAGAAAGCGCGCAGTCAGAGCAGGATGACTTAAGGCGCACAGAACTCTTAGAGCTTAGCCGCATTTGCGCCAGGGTTCCAAACGAACCCGCAGAGTCGTTTCATGAGGCGCTCCAAAGCGTGTGGTTTGTGCACATGCTATTGCACAGCACGCTCTCTTACACCCCGCTTGGGCGAATAGACCAGTACTTGTGGCCCTACTACGAAAAAGACTTTAACGAAGGCAGGCTCACAAGGCAAGAGGCAAAAGACCTTATAGGCTCTTTCTTAATAAAATTCAACGAGCGCACGCAGTTTAGAAGCGAACATATGGAAAACCACATGTCAGAGGGCGACTGGTCTCAAGGCGGCGACCCAAACGAACCTACGACAACCTTTGATATGGAAAACGACGCAGACTACAACTTCGGCCAATCCGCAAACCATTGGCTGCAAAGCGCGACAGTAGGCGGCCTTAAGCCCGATGGTACAGACGCTACAAACGAACTGAGCTATTTGTTCATTGAAACGCTTAATGAGCTTGAGCTTGTCTCTCCTATGATAAGCGCACGTTTAAGCGACCTTACGCCAAAGGAATATACAGGCTTTGTTGGCGGCGAGCTTTGCGAAGGCGGCGCGCAGCCTGTGCTCTTTAACGATGAAGTCATAATAAAAGGGCTTACACAAAGGCTTAATATCCCAAAAGAAGACGCGTTTGACTATGCAAGCGACGGCTGCTGGGAAGTGCTTATTTACGGAAGGACTGAGTACAGCTACGGCCATATCGAAGTAATGCCCTGCATGGAGGCGCTCTTTAACAAGGGCTGCTCCTTTGTTACAGGGCGCAAAATAGGCGTAGACCCGGGTGGAACCCTGACTTCCCTAAACACCTTTGACGAGTTTTATGAGGCGTATTTTGAGCAGGTGCGCTACCGCATTGACAACGCAGTAAAAAATAAAATGAAATACTACGATAAGGTGCATCAAATCGCGCCTGAGCCGTATCTTAGTGCGCTTGTGGACGATTGCATAGAAAACGGGCGGGATTTAACAAACCGCGGCGCAAGGTATAGAATTTATTCGCTTTTTGCAACCGGGCTCTCTCACTGCATAGACTCTCTTAGCGCAATTAAAAAGCTGGTATATGACGAAAAAAGGCTTACGCTTTTAGAGGTTGCGTCAATCATAAAGGACAACTGGAAGGATAACGAAGCGCTGCGCCAATACTGCCTTAATAAAACCCCTAAATACGGCAACGACGACAAAGAGGCGGATGCTATTCTTGTTCGCTTTATGAACGACTTTTGCGACAGAGCAGATTATTGGAACAGCTCAATAGACTGGCTCACAATTACAGCAGGCGTTGCAACCTTTGAAAACTATCCGCGCTTTGGCAGGCAGGCATGGGCATCGTTTGACGGCAGGTTTGCGCATGAGGCGTTTTCAAGCAACTATTCTCCTGCAGTGGGGCGCGACCAGGAAGGGCCGACTGCAGTTGTGCTTTCCTCAACAAAGGTCGACTTGTCCCGCCTAAACAGCGGCTGCCCGATTGACCTTCGCATAAGCTTCAACAAAAACTCAAAAGACGAATGCAAAGATATACTTTCCGCCTTTATAGAGAGCTTTAGGAGCCTTGGCGGGAACATTATGACAATTACAAAAGTAGATATAGAAACGCTTAAAAAAGCGCAGGAAAACCCTGAGCAGTATATGTCGCTTAGGGTGCGGCTTGGCGGGCTTACAGTATACTTTGTGCAGCTTGCAAAAGCGCAGCAGGATGAATACATGCGAAGAACCGAGCACAACTTTTAGCAGGATATAAATGAAGAACAACGAAGAAACAGTTTTAGGCACAGTGCTTGATATAGAGCGGTTTTCCGTACATGACGGCAGAGGAATACGCACAGTCGTGTTTTTAAAGGGCTGCCCGCTTAAGTGCGAATGGTGCGCAAACCCGGAATCCCAGCAGCTTAAGCCGCAAATAGGCTTTTTTAGGGATAAATGCGCAGCCTGCATGAAATGCGCGGAAATTTGCCCAAACGGCAGGCTGTTTAAGGAGCAGGGTAAGCTCGATTTTTTAAACTGCACAGGCTGCATGAAATGCGTTGATGCCTGTTATTACGGGGCGCGCATACAGTACGGCAGGCAAATGTCAGCAGCTGAAGTAGTTAAAATTGTTAAGCGCGACAAAGTATTTTACGATAATTCAGGCGGTGGCGTAACTTTAAGCGGCGGCGAAATGAGCATGCAGCCCGGCTTTGCCCTTAATATTCTAAAGGGATGCAAAAGCGAGGGCATACATACTGCTGTTGAAACTTGCGGGTATTCAAACTGGGAGCAGTTTTCTAAAATACTCGAATATGTCGATATGCTCCTCTACGACATAAAACACATGGATTCTTCCATACATAAAGCTAAAACAGGCGTGCCGAACGCACTTATTTTAGAAAACGCTGTAAAGGCAGCTCCGCTCGTAAAAGAAATGATAATCCGCTATCCCGTAATCCCCGGGTTTAACGACTCCCTTGATAACGCGCTTGCTTTAGCCCGCTTTATGAAGGCTAAGCTTAAAGGGGTAAAGCGTGTGGATTTGCTGCCGTATCATTCAATGGGCTTATCAAAATGCGAGCGCATTGGCAAACCTTATCCGTTTACGCTTCCCTATGAGCTAAGCGGTGAAAGGGTTCAGCAGCTGTATGAGCTTTTAAAAGCAGAAGGGCTCGATGTTATAATAGGCGGGTAAAGCCTTGACCCTTTGAGCCGAATACTTACTAAGCGCAGACTTATGAACCTAAGCCTGCGCTTTGCTTTTTTGTATATTAAACCCTGTTCAATTTATGTTATAATATAACAGGTATTTAACAGCATACATACAGGCAAACTAAAAGCAGCTGACCTTAAACTTAAGCCCAATTTTCGGAGCAGGGTTATGGAGTATACGCAAAACAGCTTAAACAACGACTATAAGCTTATTTTAGAGCATCTTAGCAGCACGGACATAAGCAAGGCCAAGATGGTCTTTTGCGAGAAAATAACCGAAACAAGCTCTATTTGGAACTTTAACCGCCATTCGCATGATTTTACTGAGTACATCTTCATTTTAGACGGCAAAATGCGCATAGATGTGCCCGGCAAAAAAATTACAAAAGCGCAGTATGATTTAATAGTTTACCCAAAAGGCGTGCGCCATCAGGAATATGTCAACATGCTTGAGCGGCAGCAGATTATTTGCATAGGCATAAGCGCGCCCTGCACAATCCCCCTTAAAACATCCTACGAAATGTGCGACAACAACGGCGTAATCCGCTGGCTTTTTGAGCAGATTTACCTTGAGCACACAAAGCACGCGCTTAAGGGCGAAGAAATCATACATACATATATTATGGCCTTTTTCTTGCACATGCAGCGGTATTTTGCGGACTCCGAGTCGAGGCAGCAGAACTTTATCGGCAGGTGCACCTGCTATATCCACGACCATATAAAAGAAAATATCTCCGTAGAGAAGCTCTCCAAAATCGCCTATGTGAGCCCCTCGCATTTAGCGCGCTCCTTCAAAAAAACGCTTGGCGTCTCGCCGCTTCAGTA
>JAKJBL010000050.1:0-8026 GCA_022707005.1 Bacillota bacterium
TCCCTTCTATTCTTGCTTCCATTCTTCATCACCGTAACCATTATACCTCGATTACGACGATTTCGGGAGTAGAACCAGTGGCAAAGAGCATGACATTTGCTTCATTGCGCTTGTTGATGATAAGCCTGCAGGTGCTGTTTGGACGCGTATTCTCTCAGGTGAAATGAAAGGTTACGGCAACATAGATGACAAAACACCTGAGTTTGCGATTTCTCTATATCCTCAATATCGAAAAATGGGAATCGGCACAAAACTAATGGAATATATGTTGGCTGAACTGGCTTCGCGCGGCTATGAAAAGGCATCTCTCTCTGTGCAAAAGAAAAACTATGCAGCGAAGATGTACAAGAAACTTGGGTTTAGAATAATAAGTGAACAAGAAGATGATTATTTAATGCTGCATATTCTTTCCCTTGACACAAGTTCTTCGACTTAACTCATAAATGGGGTACGCTGAAAACAGCCTGCCCCATTAGAATAATACTATACATACAGGTTCACTCTTGCTTACTTGTGTTTTACAGGGAATACATGCTTAATAAACTTCTCGGGATCAAAATAGAAATACGAAAGTCTCCCTGGTGATTTATCTAGCAGATAATCGGTATGACTATAATCATACTCATCAATCACTTTTTGTAATTTCTCGTTTACAGTATCGCATTCTTGTTCATATACAAAACTGCCATGCTCAAAAACAAGGTATTTGCCGGCAGGCACATCAATAAGCTGCAGAGGCTTGGGTATGCCGCCGCAATAATTCTCAGCTAGCCGCACTCCATATGCCTGTGCACTTCTCCCCTCTTCAAATATCTGTGCCATTATTTGGCCGCTGTATACGCCAATTACCCCATCATCGCCATCCAGTTTACCCTTTATACTGTCGAGCAACCCGCAAATTACGCCGCAATCTACCCCTGCTACTGCGGCCTGTCTTTCCCAGAACTCAAAGTATCCGTTGCTTACATAGTCTTTAATGTAAAGAAACTTATGTGCGGGAATTGTCACTAAATAAATCTTAATTTACCCAGATGATTTTACTATTCCGACCTCTCCTAAACCAAATAAGTAACGGTCAAAGGCAATAAGTTTTGTTTGAAGCACAACAGGTCTTGGCATAGTTCGATAGTCACTTGGCTGAATACCATACGCTGCTTTAAACGAGCGGCTGAACGCTTCCTGGGAAGAAAAGCCGTAGTCCACTGCAATATCGAGAAATCTTTTATTCGTGTCTCTTACATCAATTAATGCAAACGCAAGCCGTCTTGTTCGAAGATACTCCCTAAAAAATATGCCGGAAAGTTCCTTGAACTTACGCGACATATGATATTCGGAATATCCGTTCTCTTGTGCTATTGCACCTAGTGTCAGACTGTCGTCATCGCGGCTCAAAATACAGCTATCGATACTGTCAGCTATCTTCTGCACCTGTCTATGCCATTCGTACAAATTCATCACCTCCCGTCCTGTTTAAAGTTTATTGATTTTGAATACCAGACACTTGATTTTAGTTGCTGTTATTGTTTTGCGTTATTCTTTCCAATCCCACCAGTTTTTCTTGTTTTCAGGCAGAACTCCATTATTCTCGGCAAAATAAACCGCAAGCCTGTAACAGTATAGTGCGCATCTGTCAACTAGACATTTTGAAGCACGGCAATCACTTTCGTAGATTTCTTGGGGATCCTTGCCCTTCAAGGATGCAATCGTAGGATAGCCGGCCTTTGTTAAGTGCATCGCCATATTCTTACCTATTCCAGGAATTATCATAAGCTCTGATTTCATTTTGGAACCACACTCCCAATGTTTGGCTATTAAGCTGAATTTTCAATGATTTGTTGCTTAGGACTTCACAAAGATAGAGAAGAATATCATCAATACTTAACTATTAGTATTTCTATACAGCAGAATGGTGTGAGCTTATAAAGAGCTATTGAAATGTTTATGGCAGGGGCAGAAGGATTCGAACCCTCAAGAACGGTTTTGGAGACCGCTATGTTACCATTACATCATGCCCCTATGAATAAGCCAACATGCGTATTATAGCATCGCATAATTGGCATGTCAACGGACGGAAAGCTTGCTTTAGAGCGCAATTGCTCCCGCTTCATCCAATATATATGTTACTGATGGGTGTAGCTGCAACAGAGTTGCGGGTACCGCAGGGGTAATTGATGAAGATAGCATTCGTTCAGCAGCATTAGCTACTTCACTGCCAATGGCAAGCAAAATTATTCGCTTTGCTGACATAATCTCACTCATCCCAAGGGTAATTGCCTGAGTGTGGTTGAGGTCGTTTAAACCAAGCTTCACGAGCCTGCTGCTTTCTTCTACTGTATCAGGCGGCAGGAGCTCTACATGTGTAAAAGCTGAAAATTCGCGTGCAGGCGAATTGTATGCTATATGCCCATTTCGCCCTAAAACAAGCATCAGCATATCCATTCCCCCAGCTTCGATAAGCTCGGACTCGTATTCTGTGCATGCAGCCTGCAAATCTTTTGCATAATGCCTCGGGGCCCGCACCCTGCTCATATCAATGCCAATTCGATCATAGAGATTGTTTTTTAAGTATGCGCCGCAGATTCCTAACCCCCCTGCTTCCTGGCTTATAAATTCGCTCGTGTTAAAAATCTTTATTTCACTCCAATCAAGAACACCTGCAGTTGTCATGCCCGAAAGTAGCCTAAAAATATCGGCAGCCATACTTGAGGCTGTAAGCCCCAAGACGCAATTTGGTTTTTCTATCATTTGGGCAGCAAGCAGGGTCACCGCAGCTGCATTTGCCGCCTCTTTGTCACGATATATCATTATTCCCATGCTGGCCTCCAATAAAGTATTTATCACCTATAGTTTCTTTTATAAAACCCAAGATATCTTCGTAGACTTCGGCTCTATTAGTCTCATTTAACATCTCATGACGCCCGCCCGGATATAGCTTACACGTAATTCTATTATGCCCAGTCTCCTTCAGCCAGCCACAAACCTCATGAACGCCCTTACCATACCCACCTACTGGATCCTGCTGCCCTGAGATAAGCAGGATGGGGATATCAGGCACTTTGCCTGCCCAGCTTTTGCCGGTTATTTCTTCTAAGCCTTGAAACATGGCGAGCATTCCCTCAACAGGGTTAACAAAACCGCAAAGCTCATCTGATACATATAAATCAACCATCTCTGTATCTCTGCTGAGCCAATCAAAGTTCGTGCGTGAAGGTGCGAATTTCTTGTTATATGTTCCGAAACTTAACTTATCTAAAAGTTTACTTGGGCTATTTGGTTCTTTAAACAAAGCTTCGAGCTTTGCCATAAATTTGCCTAAACCCAAAGCTGGGTTTTTTCCAGATGTACCTGAAAAAATGAAGGCTACAACATCTCCCCCAAACCTTGATGCAAATGAACGCACTAAAAATGAACCCATGCTGTGACCTAATATGATGTATGGTAAGTTTGGATACTCGATTCTTAAAATTTCTTTTAGTGCTTTAATATCTCCTACAAGAGAAGACCAGCCGTTGCCTCTGCCATAATAGCCCTTATTACTTTCAACATGCAAACTCTTCCCATGGCCTGCATGGTCATTTCCTGCCACAAGTATATCGTGCATATTTAGGAAATTCGCAAAATCCGCGTAACGCTCAATATGCTCCGCCACACCATGTGCAATCTGCAAAATTGCAGCCGGCTTATTTTTTGGCATCCACAGCTTTGCGTAAATGTCTCCGAGACCTGTTAACGAAGGATATAATATTTCACGAACAGCGTTCATACATCCCTCCTGCAGTTTTTTAAACATTATACCACGGACTAAACTTTTTTGGCACAAAATTGCAGCCTGCTTTATCATTGCGTGTGACAAGCTGAAATACATCAAGGCATTGATTATGTCTGGGGCTTGAATTATAATACACATAAGCAATGTGAAGTTTTAGCCATAAAAGGATAATTGGTTCTTATATGTCAGCAGACCTCGAACTCTATCGCGTCTTTTGCACTGCAGCACGCTGCGGCAGTCTTTCCCATGCTGCAAGGGAATTATACATCAGCCAGCCAGCTGTAAGCCAAGCGATGCGCCGTCTGGAAGAAAGTTTGGGTTGCTCCCTTTTTACTCGAACCAGCAGAGGCATTACGCTAACCAGCGAGGGGAAGATGCTCTACAGTTATGCTGATAAAGCAGTAAGGCTGCTTTATGCAGCGGAGGACAAGCTCAACCGTATGCAAACTCTACAATCCGGCGGCTTGATGATTGGCGCAAGCGACACGCTCTGCCAATTCTTTCTCTTGCCATATCTCAAACGCTTTCATTATGAATACCCGGAAGTTCAACTGCAGGTAACCAACAGAACGACTCCAGAAACAATAGAGCTTCTAAAAATCGGCAAAGTTGATATTGCGCTTGTCAACCTTCCTGTAGATAATGATGCGCTTTATGTTCGCGAATGTCTCCAAGTTCATGATGTCTTTGTCGCCCCAGAAAGATTTGGGCATCTAAGGGGTCAGAAAGTGCCGCTTGAAGTGCTCTCACGCGAACCGCTTGTTTTATTGGAACAGGCATCAAATTCAAGAAAGTACCTTGATGCCTTTGCAGCACAGCAAGGCCTTACTTTGCACCCGGCAATTGAACTGGGCGCGCATAGCCTTCTTGTTCAGTTTGCCCGAATAGGGCTTGGAATTGCATGTGTAACGAGCGAGTTTGCAAAGGATGCTCTTGCAAGCGGCGATTTGTTTGAAATTGAACTCGAACCGGCAATGCCGCCGCGTGCGATTGGCCTTATCTCGCTTGATGGCGTTCCGCTTTCTGCTGCAGCAATGAGGTTTATACAAATAGTTTTAGAAGATGATGAACTGTAAAGCATATTAATTCAGTCCGATTATACACAGATTGAAAGCCTATGTGCAAGGGTTTGATTTATTGCAGCTCTTGTCTTTCTTTTTTCTTTCAAACAGTTTGCTTTCCTCGCCTGAGATTAGCCGTTTTATGTTATCTGTATGCCGAACAAAGACGAGCGCAACAAGTAAAACAATCAATATCAGCAACTCTGTATTTTTCCAATAGAAAATTGCTGCAAGAATTAAATAAAGCGTAACTCCTGATAAAGATACGATAGCAATAGTCCTGGTTAAGAATATCATTATTACGGCATAAACAGTCAGCCCCATCCCAAAAAGAGGAATAAGCGACCAGGCAATGCCGAAAGTGGAGGCAACGCCTTTTCCGCCTTTAAATTGCAGAAAAACAGGGAAATCATGCCCAAGCACTACAAACAAAGCTGCAACATAGCTGCCGCGTTCTCCAGCAACTAACCTGCCAAGCAGAACTGCAAGCACACCTTTGCAAAAGTCGCCCGCAAAAGTGAGAAGACCAGGCTTAAGACCAAAGACACGCAGCATGTTAGTGCTGCCTGCATTACCACTGCCATGCTTTCTTACATCGTCATGATACTTCCACTTGCTCAGGATTATTGCAAATTGCACATTTCCAAGTAAATAGGCTGCAATCGCAATTATTGTATATCTTTCCATTCCTTAATCATCCTCTATGCTGCGCTTACGTGCATACAGCCTTATTGGTGTGCCGGAAAACCCAAACGACTTACGAAGATAACCTTCTAAATATCTTTCATAGGAAAAATGCATCAACTCAGGTTCATTAACCTTAAGTATAAATGTCGGCGGCTTAATTGCCACTTGCGCAGCATAATAAATCTTGAGTCTGCGCCCTTTAACAGATGGAGGTTCATTCGCTCTAATTGCTTCGTTTAGTATTTCGTTAAGAGTTCCAGTCGTAATGCGTTTTTCTGCTTGTGTAATGACTTCTTCAACTAGGCCGAACACTTTATTTACACGCTGGCCTGTAAGAGCGCTTAAAAACAGCATTGGCACATAGCTCATAAAAGCAAGGTCGGATGCAAACCTTTTTTTAAACTGGGGCATTGTATAGCTATCCTTCTCTACAAGATCCCACTTATTGACAACGAGTATGCTTGCTTTGCCTTCCTCATGAACATAACCTGCTATTCGAACATCTTGTTCAGAAAGCGCCTGCGAAGCGTCTGTAACAATCAACACAATTTCTGCACGACGAATAGCACCCAAGCTCCTAATAACACTATAACGTTCTACGCTTTCGTCTTCGACAGAACGCTTTCTTCGGATACCAGCAGTATCTATTAGCACATAGTTTTTTTCGTTATAAGAAAATGGCGTATCAATAGCATCACGTGTTGTACCCGGAATATCACTTACTATTGTACGCTCATCACCAAGCAATGCATTGATAAGGCTGGATTTACCAACATTCGGTTTGCCGACAACTGCAATATGAATAACTCCATCTGTTTCATTTGGTTCATCGGAGCCTTTTGGAAAATAGTCTACAACTTCATCAAGCAGGTCACCAAGACCCAGGCTTTGTTCAGCCGAAATTGGGTATGGCGTGCCAAGCCCAAGTTCATAAAACTCGTGCGCGCCATGTCCGAATTTTGGGGCATCGATTTTATTTACTGCAAGCAAAACCGGTTTTTTGCTGCGTCTTAGTAAAGCAGCTACATCTTCGTCTGCAATATTTATACCTTCACGGCCATCAACCAAAAATATTATAACATCTGCCATCTCTATTGCCAGTTCCGCTTGGCGACACATTTTAGCGCTTATAATGTCCTCATTCTTTGTATCAATGCCGCCTGTATCTATAAGCGTAAACGTGTGCGAAAGCCATGAGGCTTCTGCATAAATTCGGTCTCGAGTGACTCCTGGGGTATCTTTTACTATTGCAATGCGGCGCCCGGCAACTCTATTGAATAAAGTTGATTTCCCGACATTTGGCCTGCCCACAATGGCAACAAGCGGTTTTGCCATTAAAACACCACCTCCTTTTGCTGAGTATGCCTGCGCATAGCCTCGGCAAACACAGTTTCTACCCATTTATCGCCTTCGCCACGTACCGGAATAACCGCTGCTTCTAGTTCATTTGAAAGCTCCTGAACCGTCATTCCATCTAAGAATACATCTTCCTGGGCTTTCAACATGCTATGGGGCAAGAACAGAATATTAGAGGATAGTTTACCCTTTAGCTGGCTTATTAGATCCTTACCTGTTATAAGCCCGCCGACAGTAACAGACGAACCAAAATAAATATTCTCGATAGCATGCAGTGTAGGATGTATTTTGTAAGGTTCAAAGGCTAATAATAGCTCTTTCATAAAAAGATGGGCGAGAGTTCCCCCAGCTGCATCAAAACTAAAATGTCTGTCAAGCGGATTCATTTTATTTATAGCATCAATAAACCCGCGCTCAAACTGCCTCAATAACCCGACTCCATTTTCGAGTTGCACAAAATCCTCATATTCATCGTATTCAGGAAGTGCTGCACCTGCAAGTAGTATAAGCTCATCCGCAGCGTAAACAAACGAGGTGTCTGCAACTTTTTTACAGGTGGCAGCAAAGGAATTAACCAAAGCAAGAAGGGCTTTTGCTTCGCCGGTGGTAAATATTCTAAGCGGAAACAGCCCCTCCCTGTATTTTGTAAGCCCGACTGGTACAACAGCAACAGATGCTGCAAAAGGGAATAAGCTGAACAAATCAGATAGCGTCTTTTGCAGCACTCCACCATCATTTATACCAGGACAGCATACAATCTGTGAATGAAACTGTAGGTTAGCCTTTCTAAGTTGGGTGAGCATATACATGAGTTTTCCTGCGTCAGCATTTCCCATTATTCTTTTGCGGATTTCGCTGTCTGTCGCATGCACGGAAATATAAAGCGGACTTATACGCCGTTTTAGGATACGCTTAAACTCCGCATCACTTATGTTTGTTAGAGTAATATAATTACCCATATAAAATGACATTCGCCAATCATCATCTTTAAAACTTAAGCTCTTGCGGCAACCTTTTGGCATCTGGTCTACAAAACAAAATATACAACGATTATTGCAAGTACGGACTCTGCTCATCAACTCTGTTTTAAATCGCAAGCCTAATGACTCATACGCATCCTTTTTAACTTTTACTTCATAGGCTCGTGAATTTT
>JAKJBL010000050.1:8053-12188 GCA_022707005.1 Bacillota bacterium
CAGCACAAAGATATTCATAATCAACAATATCAACTACCTGCTCACCGTTTATTGAAACAAGCTTATCACCGGCAAGAATGCCTGCATTGTGCGCAATGGATTTGGCCTCAACGCCAATTATCTGCTGCAAGCTAGTCCTCCTGCTCGAGTATTTCTTCGAACAATTCAAGAAAGGTGGAAAATACCTCTTCAAGAAGCACTTCATTTTCTATTGTTTCGTAAACATCATTATCATCTTTTGTAATTACATGAAGTAAAACGACTTCATCTTCACCTACATTTTGAATTTCATCGAGCGGCAGTAATGCAATATACTTTTCTTGTTCGTGATAAAAGGTCAACAAATGGTCGAAGTTGACTTCCTTGCCGCCTTCATCAAGCAATTGAATTTCATTCACCTGCCCTTCTTCATATCCGCGATAATCGCTCATTGAGCATCTTCCCCCTGATGTTTCTGTTTATATTCCAACGATTCAAGATAATTTTGCAAAATAATTGTTGCTGCAAGTTTATCTCTTACTTTCTTGCGTTTATCGCGCCGCATATCTGCTTCAAGCAGAACACGCTCAGCTGCAACGCTTGAGAGGCGTTCATCGAAATAAGCGTGCTCTCCATCCCAAACATCCAAAATGGCCTTCGCAAATTCGCGAACTTTCTGGCTTTGAAAGCCATAACTGCCATCCATATTCCTCGGCATCCCAAATAACAGCAGTACGGGTTTGTATTTTTCAGCTAAGGAAACTATATAATTGATATCTTGCTCTATGTTATCCTTTCTGCTGTAAACTTCGAGTCCTTGCGCAGTATACCCTAATGGGTCACTCACTGCAATTCCTATTCGTTTATCGCCAACATCCAACGCTATTATTCGCCGCATAATTTATATTACCTTTAAACAGAATTGTGGACAAACTGAAGCGCAATAACCGCAAAGCACACATAAGGTCGAATCAACCGCTGCTTTTCCGCCTTCAAGCGATAAAGCCTTATTCCTGCAACGTTTGACGCATGCACCGCAGCCTTCACACCAATCATGTATCATAAGCTTTCGGGGTTGACTGTTTAACGCAAATTCAAGCTCCTTTGAAGGTATCATATCTGAAAACAGTGCGCAATTATAACGCACTTCTTCCGCTGTCTGCATCCCAATTGCTATAGAGTGAATGCTGCTTTCTTCCATCACAAAGCGCAGCGCTTCGTTTTTTATATGCAGAAGATGCCCTCCGCCAAGCGCCTTCATGGCTAAAATACCCTTACCATTTCTATTTGCGCGTCTGATTGCTTCGAGCATTTCATCTGAAGTGCCATCTGAAATCCCTATACCGGTTTTATTGATAAGAGGGAATAGTATCTGCAATTCCGTTTTGGTCAAAGCGCCAACTATTGCCGCAATATAATGTGTAGAAAGCCCAACAGCACCAATATATCCTTGACGCTTTTTTTCCAGGAAGTATTCCACTGCCTCCCAGTGACCCCTAATCGTATGCTCGCTTTCCTGTTCATGAAGCAGGAAGATATCTATATAGTCCCTGCCTATACCAGCAACAGCTGCTTTAAAGCTATCTTCTGCTGATTTTTTATCATAAGAATATGATTTTGTGCATACGACCAAATCGTTCTTTAGTTTAATCGCTTCTTTAATATAGGGATATGTTCCGTAGAGCTCAGCGGTATCAACAAAATTTAAGCCAAAAGAAAACGCCAACTCAAGTAGGGCAACTCCGCGGTTTAATGGCATATTTCTTTGCAGAGGTCCCATTGTAAGCGTTCCAAAGCATAGACGAGATACTTCAATCCCCGTTTCCCCAAGAACAACCGTCTTCAAGTTATTTATTCCGCCGCAGCATTGCTTTCTACATAGAAGCGCACAAGTTCTTCGACTAGTTCATCTCTATCAAGGCGGCGAATAAGATAACGAGCGTTATTGTAGCTTGTTATATATGTTGGGTCGCCTGATAAAAGATAACCAACAATTTGATTAACAGGGTCATAGCCTTTTTCTTTCATGGCTGAAAACACCGCCATTATTATTTCGTGGGCAGCATTTCTATCCTTTGGCAGCTGAAACTTCATTGTTCCGCTCGTGTTCTCGCCCATGGCTCTACCCCCTGCTTCGAATTAACTCATTATACCTTAAAAACTGCGCGATTTCAAACAACAAACGGTCTGCCAAAAAGCAGACCGTTTTTGCTGCACACTATCCGATAATGTTGTTAATCGCGCGCCTTGTACACCGAACGGCTCGTCTGCCGTCTCGTAGCATACGCTTGGGTAAATCGGGATACATAGTGTTAATTGCAGCTGTTGCCATCGCCATGCCAGCAACGATGCCAACGCCTAGGCCTAGTGTCAGTGTCCGCATACAGTTCACTCCTTTCCGACGGATTGGACTCTATGTTAAGGCCGGTGCAATGCACAAAGCCGTATGAATTTAGTATGTCATTATATTTGGTTTTGTATGAAAGAAATTGTTGTAACAGCCGCCTAAGGTATCCAGAAGTGTATAATTACACCAATAAAGTTTTTAGAAAAAAGACTGTCCGCCAAAACGGACAGTCCGTATTTATGCACACACTAAACTATTGTTATATTATGTTTTTCTTTTTTCTATAATCTTCAATCGCTGCTTTTACAGCTTCTTCGGCAAGCACTGAGCAGTGAATCTTTTGTGGCGGCAGGCCTTCGAGCGCTTCTACAACAGCAGCATTAGTGAGTTCAAGGGCTTCTTCAATAGTTTTACCCTTAATCATTTCGGTTGCCATAGAAGAAGTTGCAATTGCGGCACCGCAGCCAAAAGTTTTAAAGCTGACATCCTCAATTACCTCGGCATCATTCACCTTGATGAACATTTGCATGATATCTCCGCACTTTGCATTGCCAACCGTGCCAACTCCGCTTGGATTTTGAAGCTCACCGACATTGCGGGGATTTTGGAAATGATCCATGACTCTTTCAGTATACATATAAATCACCTCAAAATTTTGTTGTATATAGTGGTGAAATAGCGCGCAAGCGTTCAACTACTTTTGGCAAAATCTCAAGCACATATTCCACGTCTTCATCTGTTGTATCATCAGAAAGCGTAAGGCGCAGCGAACCATGCGCTATTTCATGCGAAAGTCCCATGGCAAGCAGCACATGGGAGGGATCAAGCGAACCTGAAGTACATGCTGAGCCACTTGAAGCAGCAATACCATGCATATCCAACAGTAGCAGCATTCCTTCGCCTTCAATATACTGGATGCTGAAATTAACGTTATTTGGCAGCCGTTTTGAAGGGTGCCCATTGAGCTTGACATAGGGAATGCGCGACACGATGCCAGAAATAAGCTTATCACGCAATTGTGTTATTTTTTCGTTTGTCTTATATAAATCAGCAGTTGCTAGTTCGATTGCTTTCCCAAGGCCAACAATTCCAGGTACGTTTTCAGTGCCTGCTCTGCGGGTCTTTTCTTGGGCACCACCATAAATAAATGGAGGCAACCGAAGACCTTTGCGCACATACAGCACACCTACTCCTTTGGGTCCATGAAATTTGTGAGCTGAAAGCGACAGAAAATCAATCTTTTGCGCCTGAACATCAATCGGTAAATGTCCTACTGCCTGTACTGCATCGGTATGGAACAGCACCCCGCGTTCGCTGCATATTGCGCCTATTTGAGGTATGGGCATTATAGTGCCTACTTCATTGTTGGCATACATTATGCTTACGAGTATGGTATCTTTGCGTATTGCTTCCTCAACCTGCCGGGCACTTACCATTCCGAATTCATCAACAGGCAAATACGTTATCTCAAACCCGAATTCTTTAGCTAACATCTCTGTAGTATGGAGAATAGCATGATGCTCAACCACAGTTGTAATAATATGCTTGCCCTTCTTCGCGTAACGCGCAGCAACACCTCTAAGCACTGTATTATCGCTCTCAGTACCGCTTCCAGTAAAGATTATTTCTTCAGGCAGCGCATTTAATGCTTTAGCGACTTGTTCACGCGCCCTATCAAGCCCTGCTCGGGCATCTCGCGCAAAAGCGTGGAGACTTGAAGGGTTTCCAAAATATTCAGTAAAGTACGGCAGCATTGCTTCGACAACTTCCTGCCTAACTGCTGTTGTTGCTGCATTGTCAAGATATATT
>JAKJBL010000051.1:0-11687 GCA_022707005.1 Bacillota bacterium
CGTGGGGCAGCCCGTATGCGTCCTTTAAAAAGTGCTGCACATAGTTTGCATTAAGCACAGCGTTTTCGCTCGCCTCTTTAAGCCCTTTGCCGCCAAGTGAAAGAATATAGGCGTATGCGCGCACAAGTACGGAAAAGTTGCCGAAAAACGTCTTTACCCTGCCTATAGAAAGCGGCCTGTTATAGTCAGGCTCAACAGGCTGATTTGAAGAAGAAAACAGTGTAGGCGCAGGTAGGTAGGGAATAAGCTCTTTTTTAACGCCAACAGGGCCTGCGCCCGGACCGCCGCCGCCATGCGGTGTAGAGAAGGTTTTGTGCAGGTTGAGATGGATTACATCAAAGCCCATTTCACCGGGGCGCGTTATGCCCATAATTGCGTTTGCATTTGCTCCGTCATAATAGAGAAGCCCGCCAGCCTCATGTACGATTTTGGCTATTTCGAGAATGTGGTTTTCGAAAAGCCCAAGCGTACTCGGGTTTGTAAGCATAAGCCCCGCGGTTTTGCTGCCAACGCTTTTTCTAAGCGAGTCTAAGTCAACGCTGCCGTCTTTTGCGGATTTTATCTCTACGGTTTCAAAGCCAGCAAGCGCAGCAGAAGCAGGGTTCGTGCCGTGGCTTGAATCAGGCACGAGAATCTCTACACGGTCATAGTCTTCACGGCTTTCATGGTAGGCTTTAATTGTCATAAGCCCCACAAGCTCGCCATGCGCGCCGGCAGCAGGCTGCATAGTGAACTGATTCATTGCGCAGATTTCACAAAGCTGAGCATTAAGCGCGCCAATAAGCTCGAAAACTCCAAAGAGATCCTCCTCGTCAAGCAGCGGGTGAAGAGAGGCAAAATAGTCGGATACTTCTTCGTTAATTTTTGGGTTGTACTTCATTGTGCAGGAGCCGAGCGGATAGCTGCCGTTATCAACACCGAAGTTCCTTCTCGATAGTCTTGTATAATGCCTTATCAGGTCGACTTCGGCAAGCTCGGGCAGCCTAAGCTTTGAATTGCCTAATAAATCCTCGGGTATAAGGTTGTCTAACTTAGGCACATCAAGCAGAGGCAAATCACTGCCTCTGCGGCCCGGGCGGCTTTGTTCAAATAAAAGCGGCGCAGTGCTTCTCATTTTGCACACACCTCCAATGCGTTAAGGAATTCGTCAAGCTCGTTTCTGGAGTTTGCTTCAGTTGCGCAATAGAGAATGCCCTCATCGCCTTTAAAATAGCGCGAAAGCGGCAGCCCGCCTATAAAGCCGCTTTTGCGCAAGCCTTTGTTTAGCTTAGCCGAGGAAGTTTCGCTCTCAATTACGAACTCATGGAAAAACGGCGCTTCAAAGCGGCTTCGCATTTTGGGGATTGCAAGTATCCCTTCTTTAAGGTAATGCGCCTTTTGAAGGCATTGTTCCGCAACCTCCTTAAGACCTTTCGGCCCCATGGCCGAGAGGTATACAGCAGCGGAAAGCGCGCACAGGCTTTGGTTTGAACAGATGTTTGAAGCCGCCTTTTCACGCCTTATATGCTGTTCGCGGCCCTGGAGCGTAAGCACGAAGGCGCGGTTGCCCTCGCTGTCTTCAGTTTGGCCGACTATGCGCCCCGGAAGCGACCTTATCAGTTTTTGTTTGGCTGTCATAAACCCAAGATAAGGGCCGCCCGCGCTAAGCGCCAGCCCAAGCGGCTGACCTTCGCCAACGCAAATATCCGCGCCTGCATCCCCAGGGCGCACTAAAAGTCCGAGCGAGATGGGGTTGACTGCTGCAACAAGCAAACCGTTTTTTGCGTGTATTAAGTCAGCTGCTTTTTTGAGATTTTCTATGCAGCCAAAAAAGTTGGGGCTTTGAATAATTACGCCTGCAGCGCCTTCCGCGTTTTCTTCAAGCGCTTTTATATCCGTAACGCCTTCTTTGGTAAGCGGGAGTTCTACTAAGCTAAAGCCTGTAAACCGGGCGTATGTGCGGAGAATCTCTAAATATTCCGGGTGCAGGCCGCCTGAGCAGAGCACTTTAGTTTTGCGCGTTGCGCTCCTTAACATAACCATAGCTTCAGCGCAGGCAGTGCCGCCGTCATAAACCGAGGCATTCGATGCGTCAAGCCCTGTAAGTTCGCACATGAGCGTCTGGTATTCAAAAATACTCTGGAGCATGCCCTGGCTCATTTCAGCCTGGTAGGGCGTGTAGGATGTATAAAACTCTGAGCGGGAGGTTATAGCTTTTACTACTGCGGGTATATAGTGGCGGTACGCGCCTGCTCCGCGAAAAAGCGGCAGGCTGCCGGCGTTCCCTGCGAGGCTTTGAATATGGCGCCTTATTTCAAGCTCGCTTTTGCCTTTATCAAGGCTAAGCTCCCGCTTAAGGCGCGCCTCTATGGGAATATCTATAAATAGCTCCTCCATTTTTGAAAGACCGATTGCTTCAAGCATTGCCTGTCTTTCTTCGGAAGTGTTGGGCACATAGCTTCTCATTGTTTCCCCCCCTTACTTGTTTTCTTCAAGGATGAACGCGTCATACTCCTCTGCGCTTAAAAGGGCGGCGTCGTCAATTTCGCTAATGCGAAAAACTGCAATATGGTTCGCATATGGGTCTTCGTTAAGAAGTTCAGGCTTTTCATCGAGCGCTTCGTTTACTGAGATGACCTCGCCGCCAACAGCCGTATAGACATTTGAAACTGCCTTTACGGATTCTACTACTGCAAAGCTGTCGCCGACTTCAAAGGTTTCGCCTACTGCAGGCAACTCCACATAAACAATATCTCCAAGCGCCTCCTGCGCATGGGCTGTAATGCCAAGCTTAGCGTCCTCACCTAAAAAAAGTATCCACTCGTGTTCCTTTGTGTATTTACGGTCAGCAGGTGTCATGGGTTGTACCTCCTTATAGTTAAATATGCCTACGCATTTATTAAACCTGTTTATGCGCGCTTGTAAAAGGGCAGGGCAGCAGCTTCTGCTTTAAGCTTGCGGCCGCGCACTGAAACTTCGAATTCTTTTGCATCTTTTGCGGATATATCAACAAGCGCCATTGCATAATTGCCCCCAAGCGTTGGCGCAGGTCCGCCTGAGGTTGTTATGCCTATGAGTTTTCCGTTTAGAAATACTTCGCACTGTTCGCGCGCAATGCCGCGCTCAAGAAGCTTAAGACCTATTCTTTTTCGCGATGGTTCTGCTGTTAGCGCCTCTTTGCCGATAAACGCCTCTTTGTTAAGCTTTATTGCAAAGCCAAGCCCAGCTTCTTTTGGAGTGATGCTCTCGGAGAGCTCATGCCCGTAAAGCGGAGGGTGTCGCGGCTGCCTAAGCCGCAGGGGAGCCCGCCTGCGCTTTGTACTCTATCAAGGAGCGCATTGTAAAGGTCAAGGCCGTATTTCGCCTCGTAATATACTTCGAAGCCATCTTCGCCTGTATACCCTGTACGCGAGACGATTGCAGGCACGTCTGCTACAGTAAGCTTTGAGTTAAAGCTAAAGTACTTTTCGGGCAGCACCATAGAGCAAAGGGGCGCTAAAACTTCTTCTGCGCAAGGCCCCTGCAGCGCAACCTCTGCAAAGCGCTCGGATTCATTTACAACAAGCACATTAAGACCATCTGTATTTGCGTTTATCCAATCGAAATCCTTTTTTGTATTTGAGGCGTTTACAACAAGAAGATATTTTTCTTCATTAAACATATATACGAGCACATCGTCAACAGTGCCGCCTGATGGATAGCACATTGGCGAGTATCTGCAACTGCAGGGTTTTAAGGTTGAAAAGTCATTTGTCAAAAGCCTTTGGAGAAGCTTAAGCGCGTCAGGGCCTTTAATAAAAAGTTCGCCCATGTGCGAAACATCAAAAAGCCCGCAGTTTTCACGTACTGCCCTGTGCTCGTCGAGTATTGAAGAATATTGCACTGGCAGCGCCCACCCTCCAAAACCAACCATCTTGCCGCCAAGCGCAAGGTGCGCCTCATAGAGCGGGGTTTGTTTTAAGCCTTCTGTCATACTATCTCCTTTCCTTAGAGGCGTATTCATGCCCTGTTTTTAAAAACAGGAATAAAAAAGGCGCACTAAGCCTTAGTGCGCCTCCGTCTTTTTGCCTGAGAGATTCCCCGTGCGGGTTGCCCCATCGGCGCCGCAAAGCGGCTTTCCGGAGTTCTGTCAGGGAACGGTTCTTTTGCCTGAGAGTTTCTGCATCCCCTTCGGCGCCGCAAAGCGGTCTCTCCCGCAGCCCGTCATCCAGCATATAAAAAGCGTGCTGCTTTTAGACAGCTTATGTTTTGTGTGAACTTAAGAAATCCGCCTCTGCATACACGCTGCTTTAAGTATACCAAGCAAAAGCGCAAATGCAAGCATGCGCTTAACAAGCCCATTAAACTATGTGAAACATCATTTCGCCATAGGAGGGGAGCGGCCAAAAGTCCTTATCTACTATGCGCTCAAGCTCATCAGCAGCAGCCCGCAGCTTTTTCATTAAAGGCAGCACATTCTCGCGCATTGCAAGCGCTCTTGAGCAGGTATCGTTTTCAAGCGCTTCCTCGCTTTGCAGCGCGCAATACAGAGTTTCTATTGCCTCATCCATAAGGTCAATGTTAGCGCAAAGCCTTGTAAGCAGGCGCTTATTTGCTGCCGTTTCCATGCCTGCAGCCTTAGTTTCGTTATATGCTCTTGCAATTTCTCCGCAAAAGCGGATACAGGCAGGCAGGAGCTTTTGTTTTGCAATTTTAAGCATAGTAGATGCTTCTATGCGCGCCATTTGCACAAACCCGTAAAGCGCGATGTCGCGCCTTGCATTAAGCTCCTCAGGCGAAAACACGCAATGGCGCTTGAACACATCCTGAATCTTTTCATGCGTCATAATGTTTATTGCGTCAACAGTGCTGCTTATGTTTGGAAGCCCTCGATTTTCGGCTTCCGCAACCCACTCTTTTGCGTAGTTGTTGCCGTTGAAGATAACACGCCCATGCTTTAGGATTAGCGCCCCTGCAATTTCGCGCCACGCCTGCAGCGGGTCATTGGAACGGCTTAACTGTTCGCCAATTCTTTTTAGCATTTCAGCCACAATTGTGTTGAGCACTGTATTAGGCAGCCCGATTGACTGCGAGGCGCCCACCATTCTAAATTCAAACTTATTGCCTGTAAAGGCAAACGGCGAGGTCCTGTTGCGGTCTGAGTCGTCTTTATGCAGCACTGCAAGCGTTCTTACGCCTGTGCGCATTTGTTCTTTGACATGCAGCTCGCCCAAGCCACCAGATGCAAGCCCCATAAGTTCGTTATACAGCTTTGTTCCGGTGAAAACCGAAATAATCTGAGGCGGCGCTTCATGGCCGCCCAGCCTGTGTTCATTGCCAAGGGTTGCGCATGACATCCTAAGAGCAGGCGCGTATTCATCAACGGCTGCAAGTACAGCAGCAAAAAAAGTATAAAAGATTCTCGCAGTCTGCTCTGTTTTCCCGGGTTTTAAAAGGTTTACTCCTGTGTCAGTCATCAGGCTCCAGTTGTTATGCTTGCCGCTGCCGTTTACGCCGTAAAAGGGTTTTTCGTGGAGCAGGCATACAAAGCCGTGGTGCCCTGCAACTCTGCGCATAAGCTCCATTACGAGCTGGTTGTGGTCGGTTGCAACATTCGCTGAGGCATAGAGCGGCGCAAGCTCGTATTGAGCAGGCGCAGTTTCGTTATGCTCAGTTTTTGCAGGCACTCCGAGCCTCCAAAGCGCGATGTTAAGTTCGTTCATAAAGCCTGTAACTCGCTCTGGCGTTGAGGCGTAGTATTGATCAGAGAGCTCCTGCCCTTTAGCAGGCGGCGCTCCGAAGAGCGTTCTGCCTGTATAAACTAAATCCTTGCGCTTTAAGAAATGGTGCTTATCAACTAAAAAGTATTCCTGCTCGCTTCCGACAGTAGGGATAACGCGCTTTACGTCATTTATGCCTAAAAGTCTAAGCACAGCAACCGCCTCTTTAGAGAGCGCCTCCATAGAGCGTAAAAGCGGCGTTTTTTCATCAAGCGCCTCGCCTGAGAACGAGCAAAACGCTGTTGGGATATATAGGCAGCAGCTGCCGTGACCATCCTGTTTTACAAAGGCAGCAGAGGTGCAATCCCATGTTGTGTAACCGCGCGCTTCAAAAGTTGCGCGCAGCCCGCCCGAAGGGAAGCTTGAGCCGTCAGCCTCGCCGCGAATAAGCGCCTTGCCCGAAAACTTCAGAATAGGCGCTGAGTTGAGGGACTGTATTTCAAGAAACGCGTCATGCTTTTGGGCTGTCGAGCCAGTCATAGGCTGGAACCAATGCGTATAGTGGGTAGCACCTTTTTCTATAGCCCAGTCCTTCATTGCGTTTGCAACTGCCTCTGCGACTTTATACTCAAGCTCGCTTCCCTCATCAATAGTGCGCCTTAGCGCAGCGTAAATTAAAGGGTCAAGGCGGTTTTGCATTATTGCATCAGAAAACACATCACAGCCGAAGCACTCAAGCGGATTTGAATATTCCATATCTTTCCCCCCAGTTGAGCTGTTGAAAATACGATACCACAACGCTCTTTATACAGCAAGCGGACATATATGCATAAAGGCATAAAAGAATTTTGTAATAGCTTATCTTGAATTGCCCAAGCTCTGCTGTATACTAAGCATAAAGAAAAAAGGGGGGAGTTTTTATGGACGAGAAGCGCGCATACCTGCTCGAACGCTTTAAAACGCAGGGAGATTATGAGTTTCTGCCTGAAGGCGTGTTAGAAAACATGCTCGATAAGCTTCTTCAGCTTGATGAAGAATTTATGAAAAGAACAGGCGTAGAGCTTGGCGAACCGTATGATGATGATGAAGCTGGCGCAGCGCTTTTTGAAGGCATGACGCTTGCCTTTTCGCAATGGCGCATGTACCTTATGCGGCTTGTAGAAGATTATCTTGACTATAACGAGGATTACTTAGAGAGCATAGGCGCAATAGAGTGGGATTAGAAAGCAAGCCTACAAAAACAGCGCTATTCGCTCAAGCGGCGCTACTCTTAGGCGCACCCTTCCGTCAAGCGCGTTAAACGGGATGCAGCCTACGCGCTTATCGCGGCTGTCCTGGCTTAGGCTTCTGCTGTCGCCAAGCACAAAAACTGCGCCCTCAGGCACTTCAAGCGGAGGAAAATCCTCTGCTGCTGTCGGCGAATAGGCGCTCTCATCAAGCATTTGCCCGTTTATATAAACTCTCCCGTTAAAAATAGCGACAGTCTCTCCAGGGAGCGCTATAATGCGCTTAATCAGCTCCCCAAACTCAGGCGTGCGGAAAATTACCATGTCTCCGCGCTGCGGCGACCATAAATAGAGCGTAAACCTGTCGATTAAAAGCACTTCGTCTGCAATTAAAGTCGGCGTCATAGAATTGCCGCGTACACGCACAGGCCAAAACGCGAAGAAGAATACAACAGCAAGCGCTAAAAACGCCTGCGCTAAAATGAACAGCCAGGAATAAAAGCTGTTTTTCGCGTATTCGGCTTTTTTATACTCGGAGCGCTTTAGCATTTTAGTTAATCAGAATATTCTACAGGCGGAATTGTTCTTAGTCTGTTGAGCGGCCACATAACAGCTACAGTGTGACCAATAAGCTTTTCGTAGGGTATGGGGCCTATAAACGCCTCGCGGCTGTCGCTGCTGTGGTTGCGGTTGTCGCCCATAACAAAAACTGTGTTTTCAGGCACAATAAACGGCTGCAGGTTGCCGCGCATAAATTCATTCCAATATGCTTTTTCGTTTAAGGGGCTGCCGTTTATATAGACCTCGCCGTCCCAAATATAAAGCTCGTCGCCAGGAAGACCTATTATGCGCTTTACGAACTTTTCTTTGAAGCCCGGGAAGTTGCATACTATGATTTCTCCGCGCCTTGGCTGCCTTAGCGCGTAGCTGACCTTTTCAACTACCATACGTTCGGAATTTAGAAGCGTCGGGTACATCGACTCGCCCTCAACAATTACAGGCTCGCCTATAAACGCGCGTACAGCAAGCGCAATAAGCAGCACTTTCGCAAGATAAAGCAAAAATTCGAGGTTCATGGCGCGCTTGTATTCACTATCATTATTGTGCAGCTCTTCAGCGGCGTTTTTAAGCGCCGTCAGCTCCCGATTGTTCAACCGCCCACTCTTCATAGTGCTTCCTTTGCTGAGCTGATTTATTGAGGTCAGACCCAGCGCCTTATTTATCTTCCGCCTTTTTTATAAGACGCTTGCCTCTTTTAATAAAATCCGCGCGGTCCATCATTACTATGCGGCCGCACGCGTTGCATTTTATTTTAATGTCAGCGCCAACTCTTATTATTGTCCACTCGTTTGTACCGCACGCATGGGG
The DNA here is from genome assembly GCA_022707005.1 of Bacillota bacterium. GTDB lineage: Bacteria > Bacillota > Clostridia > Christensenellales > CAG-138 > JAKJBL01. The sequence continues at coordinate 8,273 of JAKJBL010000051.1, forward strand.
CTTGCGCATTGATACGCTATCGTAAAGAGAGAAGTTTTCAAGCATAGCGCCACCCCTAAACTGCAGGCTCTCCGCTCATTTTTGGCTAAAGCTCAACCGGAGCTGGAATAAATTCAAGTATAGCCTCTACAAAGCGCTGCCCCTTTTCTTCATGCATGAGGTGACCTGCATTTCGTATTACAGAAAAATGCGCATTCTGCATTGCCGCATGGTAAAATTCGCTTCCTTCGGGCGCATGCCATTTATCTTCCGAGCCCCAGAGCAAAAGCGCTTCGTTTTCAATTGTGCGAAGCTCTTTATGAACTGTGAGTTCATCAAAGTTTATAGCGCTTAGCTGAATTGCACGGCGCGAGTGTGAATCTGCAATTGTTGAATAAACGTTTTCGAGTATTTCGGCGTTAATATTGGTTAAATCGAAGAAGCACTCAGAGAGCGCGCGTTCAACTGTACGCCTGTTGAAAAGCTTTGAGGCAAGCCCGCCAAAAAGCGCGCTTTGGAGCATGCGCAGAGCAAGGGGCATTTCTGGAGTTATTCCGCCCGGGGATGAAAGCACCAATCTGCCGGTTCGCTCAGGGTGCTTTATGGCAAAGTCGAGCGCATAAAGCGCGCCGAAGGAAAACCCTGCAATGTGGGCGCTTACTATGCCCTTTGCATCCATAAACATGCGAATAGAATCTGAATGTTCTGCAATCGTATAGTCGAATTGATGCGGCCTAGAGGAATAGCCATGCCCTAAAAGGTCAGGCGCTATAACTCTGTAATGCTCGCTGAGTGCGTTGAAAACATTGCGCCATGTATACAGGCTTTGGCAGGCGGAATGAATAAGGAGCAGAGGCTCACCAATTCCGGCTTCTAAATAATGAATGCGCGCCTCCTCGGGCACCTTTGCCCCGCTTTTATCCGCAAAGCCGGGCAGCTCTATTGATGCATACTCGCCTGTATGCTCTGAATTTATAAACTTCTTAACCTGAAGTGCGAGGGCCAAATTAAACCTCCTGCATGCGGGTATCCCGCATGATAGCCTTAGTAAAAGCATAAGCCGCTTTAGGCTTACAGCTATATTATTCTACATTGTTTAAATACGTAATGCAACCCGTCTCTATAAGCAGCTGTGAACGGACAATGAACATTCGGCGCGCCTTATTTGCTAAGCGCCTGTGTATGAGTTACAATGTTTTCTAACGACCCTGCGACAGCTTCGCCTTGTTCAAAACGCATGCTCAGTAAATCCGAACAGGAATTAAACAGCGGCTTATTGAATAAAACTTACAGATAGCTAGGGGCGCAAGAAACAATGCAAAGGCGGCATGTACAAAGGCGCAGTCGGCGCATATTCAATTTAGGCTCAAAGACGCGGGCTGTTCTTTTTTTTGCGTTGGGCGCAGGCCTGCTTGTAGTACTTGCAAGTCTGCTGCGGCCGTCTGCGCAGCTTTTAAATATGCCCGAAATAGCTGCAGTCCAGCGCAGAGGCGTACTGCGCGCAGGCGTGCGCACCGATGTTGCGGGCTTTGCAGAAAACGGCGAAGGGCTCGAAGTTGCGCTTGCGCGCGCGCTTGCAAAGCGGATTTTTCCTGAGCTTGACCCTTCGGCTTCGCTTGAGCTTGTGCCTGTCAACGCATATACCAGCCTGCCTAAGCTTAAAAGCGGAACCATTGACATTGCGTTTGCGCTTTTGCGCAATACAGGCGATAAAGCCTATGCCTACTCAGGCGCATACTATTCTGACCCGATTTTTATGCTTGTAAGAATAGGTGATGAGAATGCGGCGCTAAAAAACAGGCGGGTCGGGCTTATAGACTTAAGCGCAGCAGCTTTGGCGCTTAAGCAGTATAACGAGGCAAACGCAGCTGGACTTGAGGCATGCTATTATGCGTCATATCCTGATTTAATTACTGCGCTTAAAAACGGCGCTGTGGATTTTGTTGCAATACCAGGCGCGTTTGTTGAAGGGTATGTTGATGATGAAATTAAAAAAAGCGGATTTATGCTCGGCTCTATAAGCTATGTTGCAGTTTCAGACGCGGAATCGCCTGCGTTTGCGCTGCTTACAGACACCCTTATATCCCAAATGCAAAAAGATGGCACGCTAAAGGCGCTCATATTAAAATATGGGCTGCACAGCGAGCAGAGCGCTTAAGGTTAGGAGGAAGCTCAATGCGAAGCCTTTTTAGGCGCAAGCGCACAAAACAAAGCTTTAAAAGCATATTTTGGCTGCCTGTTACAGCGCTCTTTGCTGTAGTAGCGCTGCTGTTTCTTTTGCGTGTGCTTCCCTTTGGTGTTCAAACCGAAAACCAGGCCCCGCCTGCGCCTGTTATAACCCCTAAAGCTCAAACAGAGCAGCCAAAAGAGCAGTTGCCTGCACCTTCACCTATACCTTCTACAGCTGAAGCAGAAAATAACGACCCTAATGAAGGCGTTTTAAAACCTAAGTTGGGGAAACCGCCATTCCCACCGAATGCGCGTTATGAACTTGCGTGCGAGCTTCGCCCTTCGCATGACAGGCTTTATGCAAAGCTTCGGGTTTTATATGAAAACACAACGCCGGATACGCTCTATGAGCTTGTATTCCACCTGCCGCCAAACGCAAAGGCGGGTTCGCAGGATACATCTTCTGAAGAAAAGACATATCCGCACGGAGCAGGGGCGAGCGGCCTTATAGTTTCCGCTGTAAGCCTAAACGGAGAGCTTGCCTTTTATAAGGTTTCTGACAACGGAATGCAGCTTAGCGTGCCCTTTATAACTGAACTTCTGCCCGGGGAGAATGCTGAAGTTTTTATAGAATTCGTACTCGATATCCCAAAAGCAGATGCGCGCTTAGGAAAATCGGAGCTTGGCTATCAGCTTGGCAACTTCTTGCCAGTGCTTGCCGTATATCAAGACGGCGCTTTTGCTGCAGACGGGTTTGGCTACTATCCGACTGGCGACCCTTTTTACAGCGAAACAGCAGATTATGCTATTGCTATTGCATACCCCGAAGCTTATTCGCTCATAAGCACAGGGAGCGTTATAAGCAGCAGGCTTGAAAACGGCATTTTAACGAGCTATATAGCAGCTGCAGATGTGCGCGAGTTTGCCTTGATGCTAACACAGCGCATGTATTCTGCTTTGGATGCTTTTAAGGGCATAAAGCTTTATGCGCAGTGCCTTAGTGAAAAGAGCGCGAAAAGAGCAGCAGTCTATATGAAAAAGGGGCTTGAGGCGCTCACCCCAATACTTTCAGAGTACCCTTACGGTACGCTTAACCTTGCGCAGGTCGAAATGCGCTATGCAGGCATGGAATATCCCGGCTTGCTCATGGTTCAAAGGCAGCTGTTTTTGCCTGGGCGTGAAGCAGAGCTTGAGCTTACAATTGTGCATGAGCTTATTCACCAGTGGTTTTACGGGCTTGTGGGCAATGACCAAATAAACGCGCCCT
>JAKJBL010000051.1:11722-11951 GCA_022707005.1 Bacillota bacterium
ATACTACTCGCGAATAGGCGAAACAAAAATTTACAACGGGCTTGTCAAGCGCTATTTAGAAGAATGCGCGAGTCTTGGCGGGCGCATAGACGGCAGCCTTTTAGATTATGCGAGCGAAGACGAATATGTAAACTCAGTTTATTGGCGCGGCGCAAAGCTTTTTCATGAGCTGCGGCAAAAAATAGGCGACGATGCCTTCTTCAACGGGCTTCGCAGCTATATTAAAAAC
>JAKJBL010000052.1:0-2226 GCA_022707005.1 Bacillota bacterium
AAACCTTAGTCTACAAGATTTCGAAGCGTTATGCTTCTCTATTTTTCTCCCTTACCCCAATCTTTAGTGTAGAGCCAGAAATTTGAGTTGCAATGCCCCTACTTGGGGCATTTTTATTACATTTTCCTGATTTTGCAGTTGCGTTAATATGCGCTTATGTTATATAATACGAAGGCTGACTTGTTTTATAAGGTGCAGGCAGTATTTTTATGGTTAAAACGGCTCTGCCGTGAAAGGGTGAAATAAATGAAAAACGAAATCCATCCCGCTTATGGCGAAGCAACAGTGCGCTGCGCTTGCGGGGAAACATTTACAACAGGCTCAATAAAAGGGGAGCTTAAAGTAGAAATCTGCTCAAAATGCCACCCGTTTTTTACGGGGCGTCAAAAGCTTGTTGACAGCGGCGGACGTGTAGACAGGTTCAAAAAGCGCTACGGTATTTAGCACAGAAATTTTTTCACACATAGAGCTTCAACCGGCTTTTATGGCCTTATATGAACACATGCCTTCCTAAGGGAAGGCTTTTTGGCGTAAGCGGATATAGCGAAACAGGGTTTGCTGTGGTATACTACTTTGCGGGTATATGCATAAAATGCATAGGCAAGTTGGAGGTAAAATGAAACAGGTTCAAAAGCCCGCCAGAGTTTGCGCAATAGGCGGGCAGGCTGTGATGGAGGGCGTTATGATGAAGGCGCCTTCAGGCATTGCAATGGCTGTACGGCGTGCTGACGGCACAATTGCTACAGAATACACCCCTTATGAAAGCAAATCGAAGAAGGGTACCTTTTTGGGGCTGCCAATCGTGCGCGGAGTTGTTGCTTTTGTTGAGGTGCTTTCGCTCGGTATGCGCACTATTACGCGTTCAGCGGAACTCTACGGAGAGGAAGAAGTCCAGACTCCCTCAAAGTTTGAAGAATGGCTTTCAAAAAAAACAGGCAAACCTGTAGAAAAGATTGCGATCGGCCTAGCTGTTGTGCTCGCGCTTGCGCTCTCAATAGGGCTGTTTTTCATGCTGCCTACTTTTGTAAGCGGCCTACTGCTTCACAAATCAAGCAGCAGCAGCTTTATAAAGAGCGTTGTCGAAGGTCTTGTACGGCTTTTAATTTTTATTTTATACTTAGCAGGCATAAGCGCGCTAAAGGATGTGAGGCGCATATTTATGTACCACGGTGCAGAGCACAAAGTTATTGCCTGCTATGAGCATGAAGCGCCGCTAACTGCAGAATCCTGCCGCACATTTACCAGGCTGCACGCACGCTGCGGCACTAATTATATGTTCCTTGTTATGGCTGTTAGCATTTTATTTTTTGCTGCTGTCGGCTTTAGCTCAAACTTTTATATGCGGCTTTTAACAAGGCTTGTTTTTTTACCTGTTGTTGCAGGCATTTCATACGAAGTGCTGCGCTTTGCCGGCAAATCGGATAATCTGCTTGCGCGCATTGTGCGCGCCCCTGGTGTTGCGCTGCAGCGGCTTACCACCCGCGAGCCTGATGATAAAATGCTTGAGGTAGCGCTTGCCGCATTTGCGCTTGCTACAAACCCGCCTGCGGAAGCTCAAGAAACAGCCACAGCTCCTGCCTCTTAGGTATGCGGCATGGGTCAATCTGTTAAAGAAGCGTATGCAAGTCTTAAGGCTAAGCTCTCTGATGTTGTAAGCGATGCAGACCGGGAGGCGAAGCTTATTCTTGCTCATGTAACAGATTATTCGGGCAGCCCGCTGTTTTTAGAATTAAGCTTAAGTGCGTCCCAAGAAAAAGCGCTAAAAAGCATAATAAAGCGGCGTCTTGCCTTGGAGCCGCTCCAATATATACTCGGCGAATGGGAGTTTATGGGGCTTCCTATAAAAGTACGCAAAGGCGCGCTTATTCCAAGGCAGGAGACCGAAATTCTTTGCGAGCACGCGCTAAAACAAGCCAAGGCTAATGGGTACAGAACAGCGCTTGATATGTGCTGCGGCTCCGGCTGCATAGGGCTTGCGCTTAACAAGCTTGGAGGGCTTGAAGTAACAGCTGTTGATATTTCAAATAGCTGCCTTGCGCTATCAAATGAAAACGCAAAGCGCTTAAATGCAAAGCTCAACCTGATTGCAGGCAGTTATTTTGAACCTGTTTTAGGCAGGTTTGAACTGATTGTATGCAACCCTCCCTATTTGAGCGCGCAAGATATGGCATCGCTGCAGCCTGAGCTTGAATATGAGCCAAAGCGCGCGCTTTTTGGCGGAGTTGA
>JAKJBL010000052.1:2263-11948 GCA_022707005.1 Bacillota bacterium
TAAGTGGAAAGACCACATAGCTTCAGGAGGCAGACTAATGCTTGAAATTGGCAAAGGTCAAGCAGATGCTGTAGAGACGATTTTTAAAAGCGAGGCTGAGCGCATTTTAGATTATTTAGGGGTTGTGCGCGTTTTAAGCTTTAGGGCTTAGCTATAACTTAGCAATAAAGGAAACTTCAATGAATAACAAGTTGGAAGCAATAAAGCAAAGATATGAGACGCTCTCAAACGAGCTTGCGGCACCGGGCGCTGCCGCAAACCAGGATGCCTGGCGCATGATGACAAAAGAACATGCGGAGCTTTCGCCTATCGTAAATAAGTACGAAGCGTATGCAGAGGTTTTGCGCCACAAGGAAGAGTGCCGCACAATGCTCCAGGAGCATTTGGATGGCGAAATGAAAGAAATGGTGCTTGAGGAGCTTTCCTCGCTTTCTGTAAGCGAAGAGGAGCTTTTTGAGCAGCTCAGGCAGCTGCTTGCGCCGCGCGACCCAAATGATGATAAAGACGTAATAATCGAAGTACGCGCAGGCACTGGCGGTGAGGAGGCTGCGCTCTTTGGCGCTGACCTTGTGCGCATGTATCAGCGCTATGCAGAGCGTAACGGCTATAAGCTGGAGTTTATAACGAGCAGCCTTTCTGAAAAAGGAGGCGTAAAGGAAGTTATATTTTCGCTTGGCGGCAAGCGGGGCGCGTATAGCAAGCTTAAGTTTGAAAGCGGCGTACATCGTGTTCAGCGCGTGCCTGAAACAGAAGCCCAGGGGCGTATCCACACAAGCGCTGCAACAGTCGCAGTTCTCCCTGAAGCCGAGGATGTAGAAGTTGATATAAAAGAGAGCGACTTAAGAATTGACACATACCGCTCAAGCGGTGCAGGCGGTCAGCACGTAAACAAGACTGACAGCGCAATCCGCATAACTCATTTGCCGAGCGGTCTGGTTGTAGCCTGCCAGGATGAGCGCTCCCAGTTAAAAAACAAAGAGCAGGCAATGCGTCTTTTAAAAAGCAGGCTTTTTGAAATGTACCAGGCTGAGCAGGACGAAGCGCTTGCAAAAGCGCGCAAAAGCCAGGTAGGCTCAGGGGACCGCAGTGAGCGCATCCGTACCTATAACTTTCCTCAGGGGCGGGTAACAGACCATAGAATAGGGCTGACCCTTTATAAGCTCGAACAGTTTCTTGACGGCGATATGGACGAAATGATAGATGCGCTCTCGATTGCAGAGCGTGCAGCGCGCCTTGCGCATGAACAGTAAATCAATGAAGACGCAGGTGCTTGATGCAAAAAGCAACCCTCAGGCAGGCACACAGCTTGGCGGCCGAATAATCCGCGATGGGGGGCTTGTTGTCTTCCCGACTGAAACCGTATACGGTCTTGGCGCAAATGGCTTAAGTGAGGAGGCTGTGCTGCGCATATTTGAAGTTAAAGGACGTCCGCAGGATAATCCGCTTATTCTGCATGTATGCCGAAAAAGCGATGTAAGAGAACTATGGGATACAGTTCCTGGAAAAGCGCAGCTTTTAATGGATGTATTCTGGCCGGGGCCGCTCACTCTCGTACACAGAAAAACCGACCTTGTGCCTGATATAGTAACTGCCGGGCTTTTTACAGTAGCGCTTAGAATGCCGAAAAACAAAACAGCGCGTGCGCTTATTAAGGCTGCAGGCGTGCCTGTTGCAGCTCCGAGCGCAAATATATCCGGCAGACCAAGCCCTACAACTGCTCAGCATGTAGTTGAAGATTTGGGCGGGAAGATTCCGCTTATTCTTGACGGCGGTCCATGCGAAGTAGGCATTGAATCAACCGTGCTTCTGCTCGGTTCGCCTCCTGTGCTACTTCGCCCGGGGGCAGTAACAAAGGAAATGCTTGAAGCTGTAATCGGGCAGATAGAGCTGCATAAAAGCCTGCTTAAACCGCTTTGCGAAACAACGCAAGCTGCCTCTCCCGGCATGAAATACACCCATTATGCGCCAAAAGCAAAAGTAATAGTTGTAAAGGGCAGCCCTAAACGCATGGCAGGCCGCGTTTTAGAGCTTTATGCAATGTTTGGGGCAAGCGGCAAAACCTGCGTTATTCTTTGCTCTAGCCAGAGCGAGCCCTTTTTTAAGGGTAAGGAATATGCTATACTTGGCAACAGGGATGAGCCGCAAACGCTTAACGCAAACCTTTTTAGCGCGCTTAGGGAGTATGGCGAGAAGGCGGACGTGCTTCTTTGCGAGGGCATAAGCGCTGAGGGCGCAGGGCTTGCGTTTATGAACCGGCTTTTGCGCGCTGCGGGGTATTTATGCCTTGATGCAGATAAATAGCCATAAGCTGCAGGCAAAGCGTGTGAAAAGGAGGCGGTGATTTGAAAACAGTGCTCTTTATATGCACAGGCAACAGTTGTAGAAGCCCAATGGCAGAACATATTATGAAGAACTTAATAAAAGAAGATGAATGGTTTGCTCAAATAAATGTAGAGTCAGCAGGCACAATGGCGTTTGAAGGCGCGCCTATCTCAGACTTTGCGGCAAAGGCGCTTGCACATTTGGGATTTGGAAGCGTTAAGCACAGCGCCCGGCAGCTTACAAAAGAGCTATGCCAGGCAGCGGATTTAATCCTTGCAATGCACGCGCATCATCTTGATGAACTTGAAGCAATTTGCGCTAAGGCGCGTAAAAATGCGTTCACTCTCAAGGGGTATGCACAAGGTGCTGATTGTTTTGCAAAGGATGAAAAATACAATATTTCAGACCCTTATATGCAGTCGCTCAATATATACATAAATACGGCGCTTGAGCTTAAGCAGGCAATAGAAAATGCGCTTGAGCGCATGGCAGAAGAAGCAGAAAACAAAACTAAAGACGATAACGGAGAATAAAAATGAAGCTCGCATTCGGGTGTGACCATGCCGCATACAGCCTTAAACTAAGCCTGATTGAATACGCAAAATCGCTCGGCCATGAAGTAATCGACTTCGGCTGCAACAGCGAAAAAAGCGTTGATTACCCGGACTTTGCGTATCCGGTAGCTCAAGCTGTAGCAAAAGGCGATGTGCAGGCTGGGGTAGTGCTCTGCTACACAGGCATAGGGGTAAGCATAACTGCAAACAAGGTGCGCGGCATACGCTGCAGCCTTTGTTCAGAGCTATATTCCGCAAGCCTTACGCGAAGGCATAATGACTCAAATGTGCTTGCGCTTGGCGCAGGCATGATAGGCGCCGCGCTTGCAAAGGAAATCCTTAGAGTTTGGCTTACAACTGAATTCGAAGGCGGCCGCCATCAAAACCGCATAAATAAAATATCAGAGTATGAAGCCCTTTAATCTTTAGGGCTTTTGTTTTACACAAAACAACGGAGGATTGAGTATGGGCAGGCTTATTATAGTCGAGCACCCGCTTGTTCAGCACAAGATTTCGCTTTTGCGCGATAAAAACACAGGCACAAAGGAGTTTCGCGAGCTTGTGCAGGAGCTTTCAACGCTTATGGCCTATGAAGTAACGCGGGATTTGCCCCTTTGCGACATAGAGGTTGAAACGCCTGTCGCAAAAGCAAAAACAAAAACTTTAGAGGGCAAAAAGCTTGCAATAGTTCCAATTCTACGTGCAGGGCTTGGCATGGTAGACGGGATGATGAGCCTTATCCCATCAGCGCGCATAGGGCATATAGGCCTTTACCGCGACCCTATGACGCTTAAGCCTGTTGATTACTACTCTAAGCTGCCGCCGGATGTTTCTGAGCGCGATGTCATAATAGTCGACCCAATGCTTGCAACAGGCGGCTCTGCAGTTGAAGCCTGCCGCATAGTCAAAGAGGCGGGCTGCATGCGCATAAGGCTAGTCTGCCTTATAGCTGCGCCAGAAGGCATTGAAGCGGTTTCTAAGCTGCATCCTGATGTTGATATATTTCTTGCTGCTGTTGACAGCCACCTGAACGAGCATGGGTATATTGTGCCCGGGCTCGGAGATGCGGGCGACCGTCTCTTTGGTACAAAGTAGAGTTAGCTAAATAAAAACGCAGGCGCTCAACAGGCCTGCGTTTAAGAATAAGCTATAATTTACCAATTACATTTCAAGTGAGCCTGCAGTGCGCGGGAAGGGGATAATATCGCGGATATTGGCCATTCCAGTAAGATACATGACCATGCGCTCAAACCCGAGCCCGTAGCCTGCGTGGTAGACGCCCCCGTATTTTCTAAGCTCAAGGTACCAACCGTATGCGCTCATATCCATTTTTAGCGCGTTTATTCTGCTCTCAAGCACATCGAGCCTTTCCTCACGCTGGCTGCCGCCAATAATTTCGCCTACTCCGGGCACGAGCAAGTCCATTGCAGCAACAGTTTTACCATCATCATTTACTCTCATATAAAACGCCTTTATTTGCGTTGGGTAATTAACAACAAAAACAGGGCGCTTATAAACCTGCTCAGTCAGGTACCGCTCATGTTCGGTTTGTAAATCGCAGCCCCAGCTTACAGGGTATTGAAACTCTCCTCCGCTTTCCTGGAGCACTTTAATTGCATCTGTATAATCCATACGCACAAAGTCGCTTTGTGCAACATTGTTGAGCCTTTCAAGAAGCCCGTTGTCTACGAAGCTGTTCAAAAACTCGAGTTCATCAGGGCAGCGTGCAAGACATGTTTTTATAATATGCTTGACCATTGCCTCAGCAAGCTCCATATTATCAGAAAGGTCATAAAAGGCCATTTCAGGCTCAATCATCCAAAATTCGGCTGCATGCCTTGCAGTATATGAATGCTCCGCGCGAAAAGTTGGGCCGAAGGTATAAATTTCGCCAAAGGCATGCGCAAACGCCTCACCGTAAAGCTGACCGCTTACAGTAAGGTGCACCTCCTTTGAAAAAAAGTCCCTGCTAAAGTCAACGCACCCTTCTTTTGTACGCGGCGGGTCATTAAGCTCAAGCGTAGTAACACGGAACATATCGCCAGCGCCTTCACAATCGCTGCCTGTTAGAATAGGGGTATGCACATATATGAAGCCGCGCTGCTGAAAAAACTCATGAACAGCGCTTGCAGCAACAGAACGCACCCGAAACACAGCCTGGAATATATTTGCGCGCGGCCGCAGATGCCCTATCGTTCGCAAAAATTCAAGGCTGTGCCGTTTTTTTTGAAGCGGGTAGTCAGGCGCTGATGCACCCAAGACTTCTATCGTGCGGCTGTGTATTTCAAACGGCTGCTTTGCCTCGGGCGTTAAAACAAGCGTCCCTGTAACCCGAATTGCGCTGCCTGTTGATAAAGCATATACCTGCTCGCCTTCACCAGGGAAAAACACTATTTGAACAGGCTTGAAGCTGCTGCCGTCCGTAAGCTCAATAAACCCCGCGGCCTTGCTCTCGCGTACTGTTTTAACCCAGCCGTTAACAGTTATTTCTCCAACAAAGGCGGCAGGGTCGGCCTGAATATCTCTGAGCTTAATTTTCATTATAGTTCCTCCTGAATTTCATGCAAAGAGTATACCATACTTCGCCTAAAAGCAACAATTCAAGGCAGCACTATTCTTTGAGCGGGCTTTTGTGCATAACATTTAGGCGAGGAGGCGATATAGGTGAAGCAATATATGCCGATGCTTATGATACGCACAGCCAGTTCCCACGCAGCAATTGAGCTCAATGGCAGCATTATAGGTGAAGCAGCGGAGGAGGCGCATCTTGCGCTGCCGCTCTCTGAGAGCGGTGAGTATTACATAGGAATTTACCCGCTCGAAGATGACGAGCGCAGATATTATCCGGTTGTGCGCAAGCTCTCGTTTTCAAAAGGCGCACTGCTTGCCATAAAAAGCGATGACGTAGAGGCATACGAATGGCCGGGCGGCGTTTATGAAACTATATTTTCACCAGGTGTGTTCAGGCAAAGAGAGGAACCTGTATTCCCCTTTGTTTTAGACCAGCTTGTGCTTGCAGGAGGCCGCATCGCAACCTTGTATTATGAAGACGGGCTAAAGCTTGCCATTGAGGAAGGTTCAAAGGTAAGGTTCGGCACATTTTTAAGCCAGCATAAAGACGGCAGGCTCTTGCTAAAGCCAAACGGCGTTTTATTTGCTTTTTACGGTTTGCCGGAATTGCCAGGGGGCATGGTGCCTGAAGGGTACGCAAAAGGCGTCCTGGTTTTAAACAACAAGTATGATGAGCTCATGCGTATAGAAGGCGAAGCTGTGGGTCTGCTCGAAGATGGGATAGTCCGCTTTACACGCCTTGATACGTTATTAGAGCATGAGCGGCGAGAAGTCTTTTACATTAAGGAGGATGAAGTTGAGGCAAAGCCGCCTTTAATAGGGTTCTATACGCATACGCCTAAAAAACCTGAGCAAAGCGGCGAAATGATCCGCGCGTTTTGCGATGCGGTGCGCTACGAGCTTTGGGACGAGGCGTTTTCATATTTGACAAAATCCTTGGCTGAAGGGCTCACGTCCGCTGAAATAATCTCCTGCTTAGGCGAGTTTTCCGGCTGCAGAGCGCCGCTTTCAAGGTCTGAGAGCGCAATGGGGCTCGTATACCCTGCTCAAAACGGAATCTCCAAGGTTAGGGTGTTCACATTCTCCTTTTTGGGAGGGCTTATTGATAACCTTGCCGAAGATTAAGGTTTTGCCACAAACGGTTCACATCCCTGCCGAGAATTAAGCGTTGTTTTGTGCTATACTAAGGCAAGTCTCTTACGGAGGAATAAAGAATGTACCCAGGCTCAATGTATTATTATGGATATGGTGAATGGCTTTTCGCGATTATCGGAGTCATGCTGCTTAGCTTTATAGCGCAGTCTTCAGTAAAGCGCACGTTTTACAAATATTCGCGGATTCCCGCAAGCTCCCGTATACAGGCCTCTGCATTAGCAAAGGAGCTGCTTTTTAATAAAGCAAGCGCAGTTAAGGTTGTGCCTGTGCAGGGCAGCCTTACGGACCACTACAACCCAAAAACCGGAACAGTCGGGCTGAGCCAGGCTGTATATAGCGAAAGCTCAGTTGCTGCGCTTGCAGTTGCAGCGCATGAAATTGGCCATGTTTTGCAATATGAACAAAAGTATGTGCCAATAGTAGTCAGAAACGCTATACTGCCTGTTGCTAACATAGGCTCACAGGCAGCGCCCTTTATTGTGCTTATAGGGCTTTTAATGGGATTCTTTCAGCTTGCTATGTTCGGCGTTATTCTTTTTGGCGCAATGCTGCTGTTTCAAATCGTTACTCTGCCTGTAGAGTTTAACGCCTCTGCCCGAGCAATCGAAATGCTTGAGGGCGGCGGCTATTTAAGCTATGATGAAATAGGCCAGGCAAAGAAGGTGCTTCGCGCTGCCTCCTTTACTTATGTTGTCGGTGCGCTTGCAAGCCTTGTAACCCTCTTGCGGCTTTTAGCTATGGCGCGCGGCGGCAGGCGCAGGTAAGGTGACAGCTTATAAAAAAGTGACATGCGTCACTTCTTTATAAGCATGGTTTTTTAATCTGCGGTTATTTTGCCTCGTATGAGCCGCAGAGCGTTTCATCTTCTGCTTTGCCGCTGCAGCAGTTTTGACATGGTCTAATCATGATGCTGTGCAGGTCGCATTCGCTGCCATGAGAGTTGTATCTGCAGCTTGTCACTTCGCAGCCAATGCTCTGCCTGCCTGTTTTGTCCGACATATAGTTGCCTCCCTATTTAGTATTTGGGGTATTATGGGTTTAGTATGCGATAAAGACAGGGTTGATATACAATTAGGCTTGACTTTTCTCTGCATAAAGCAGCAGAATAATGGGGCGGAGCTATTTATGCGAACAGCTGCTTAGACATCAACACTAAGCACTACTTAAGGGGATTAAATGCGGGTTGCTATAATTGACGGCCAAGGCGGAGGCGTTGGCTGTGCGCTTATTGAGCGGCTAAAGGGCAAAGGGCACACCTTGCTTGCGCTTGGCACAAACGCGCTCGCAACTGCAGCTATGCTGCGCGCAGGCGCTGACGAAGGCGCAACAGGCGAAAATGCAATATGCTTTAATGCAGCAAGCTTAGAACTTATTGCAGGGCCTGTGGGTATAATATGTGCAAATGCGCTTTTGGGAGAAGTCTCACCTGCAATTGCACAAGCTGTAGGCGCATCCAAAGCGCATAAGGTGCTTTTGCCAAATACCCGCTGTACCCTTGAAATTGCCGGTACTACCCAGCTTACTTTTGCGCAGTGTGCAGATGATGCGGTTTTGCGCATACTCCGATTTGCGGATAGTCAAGTTAAAATTAAATAAGGAGACCTTAATGACAAAAATCGTAATTCTCGACGGCTACACAACAAACCCCGGCGACTTAAGCTGGGACGGGCTTTTAGCGCTTGGAGAACTCACAGTATATGAGCGCACGCCTCATGATAAAGTAATTGAACGTATAGGGGACGCAGACATTGTATATACAAACAAAACCCCCATAACCCGCGCAACTCTTGATGCCTGCCCATCTATAAAAATGGTGAGCGTGCTTGCAACCGGCTACAACATTGTTGATTATGTGGCTTGCAAAGAAAAAGGCATACCTGTAACGAATATCCCTACATACGGCACTGCTGCGGTAGGCCAGTTTGCAATTGCGCTTTTGCTGGAAATCTGCCACCATATAGGCCACCACAGTAAGGCGGTTGCACAAGGCAGGTGGGAGACTAACCCCGACTGGTGCTTTTGGGACTATCCGCTTATAGAGCTTGATGGCAAAACTATGGGTATAATCGGCTTTGGCCGCATAGGGCAGGCAACAGGCAAAATAGCTAAAACGCTTGGCATGAAGGTGCTTGCAAACGACAGCTTTAAAAGCGAAACAGGCAAATTGATTGCAGACGAATACGTAGACCTCGACACTTTATTAAAAGAGTCTGATATTATTGCGCTTCACTGCCCGCTTTTCCCTGAAACCGAAGGCATAATAAATAAGGCGAATATCGCAAAAATGAAGGACGGCGTAATAATCCTAAACAACAGCCGCGGCCAGCTTGTAGTAGAAAAAGACCTTGCAGATGCTCTAAATTCAGGCAAGGTATATGCAGCTGGCGTAGACGTCGTATCAAGCGAACCTATAAAGAGCGACAACCCTTTGTTAAAGGCAAAAAACTGCATAATAACCCCGCATATTTCATGGGCGCCTAAAGAGAGCCGCAGCAGGCTTATGGATATAGCAGTAGAAAACCTAAAGCAGTTTTTAGCCGGAACCCCGATTAACATTGTAAATAAGTGATTGCAGGTGTAAACGTTAAAACAACTTTTAATTTTGCAGAGAAAACCATTAAGAGGAGATTGAAATTATGGGCATATCAAAGCAGGAAAGAGAGTATTTGGAAGGGCTGTGCAAAAAGTTCAGGCTGGATGTAATAAAGGTTCTGCATTCAAAGCAGACCGGGCATCCCGGCGGCTCGCTCTCAGTATGCGAAATTTTAACAACGCTTTATTTCCATACTGCAAATATCTGTTCAAAGCAACCGCAAAGCGAAGAGCGGGACAGGATTGTTTTAAGCAAGGGGCATGCAGCGCCCATGCTCTATCGCGTGCTTGCAGAAAAAGGGTTTTTCCCTGTTGAAACGCTTTCAACGCTTCGCGACTTTGAAAGTATACTCCAGGGTCATCCGAGCGCTAAGTGTACGCCTGGGGTCGAAATTTCCTCAGGCCCGCTCGGGCTTGGACTTTCCGCAGCAGTCGGCATGGCGCTTGGGCTGAGGCTCGATGATAAAACCAGCCGCGTATACGCAATCCTT
>JAKJBL010000053.1:0-7690 GCA_022707005.1 Bacillota bacterium
CTTTAGCACTGCAAGCGCCTCATGCATTTTGCCAAGCTCCATGAAAACTACTGCCATTCTGTGCCAATCCTGCGGGTCCTGAGTATCCGCCCGCTTAAGGAAGTCTATTTCACGCTCTACGCCTTCATCATCTTTAGCTGCGTGCAAGAACAAAAGCAAATTGCAGTGCGCCTGAACATCATCGGGTGCTTCTTTAAGAACACTACGCACAGCTTCCATTGCGCGTTTATAGTCCTTCTTGCAGAAATATGCAAGCGCAAGATTGCTGCGGACAAAGCGCATTTCTGAGTATTTATCCGCTGCATCGGATAAAACCCTGATTGCGTCTTCCATTCTGCCGCTTTCAAGCAGCTGCCTGCCTCTTTGGCAAATGCTGAGCGCTTCGCGTTCTTCAGGAAGCTGGATTCCGGGCATGCCGTAAAGTATGCTTTCATCTTCGATTACATCGAGCATATCAAGCGCGTCTGAAACAAACTCACCCTCAGGGTCAAGCGCAAGATAGCTCTCAAGGCTGTCATGCGCCTGCGAAAATTCCTGCAGCCCGACGAAGTTGCAGGCTATCCCAAAAAAGCACTCAGACGGGCTCTCCTTAAGCGAAAGCAAGGGAAAAAGCAGCTTGTTGCTTTGTTCATAGCGGTGCATTTCAGTCAGCACTTCAGCAATTGCAAGCTGTACTTCTATGTTTTCGGGGTCGCGCCTTTGCGCCTTGCGATAATGGCTTATTGCCTCAAGCAGGTTATTGCGCTCGAGCCTTTCAGTACCGCGCTTTAAAAAGAACGCGCCGTCTCGTTCAAACGGCAGCACCCGCCCCTTATGTTCTTGATTACTATTCTTCATTTAACTCACCCGTTTAACCGGCTGCTATTAATAGCCCCCGCATTCCTTAATAATACAAAACTATATTTCAACGCTTTGCCTGAAACTGAATACGTTCAGACAAGGCTCCGGCAGGCTCAAAGGTAAATGCCCCAAAGGCGGAAATTTCAGTAAAGCCGCACGCTCTAAGCGCCTGCTTCAGTTCACTTTCTGAGTGCGCGCGCTGAACATGGTATTCGTCAAACCGCTCATAAAGCGCACCGCATTTAGTAAAAACCGTAAGCTCCATTTCAACAAGATGCAGCGGCTTATTGCAGCTGTTGCGCCATATATATGCGCAGGTTTCAAGCACCTCGCCAAAGACATTATCTGCAAGCACTGTTTCGAGCTTATAGCGGGAGCTTACATCAAAAAGAAGCAGCCCGCCCGGCTCAAGCGCCTCATAGGCAGCCTTAAAAAACATTTGCACATCAGCTCTTGAGGTAAGGTAATTTACCCCGTCACAGGCACAGCAAATCGCATCCACCGGTTTATGCAGTGCGAGCTTGCGCATATCCTGGCATACTAAGGGGAACCTCTTGCCCTGTACCTGCGCCTTTTTCTGCGCAATATAAAGCATTTCGGGCGAAACGTCAACCCCTGTTACACTGTAACCTGCCTCACAAAGGCGCAAAGCAAGCTCACCTGTGCCGCAAGCACAGTCGACCACTGTTTTAACAGGGCGCGCATTTTGGCAAAGCATATTATTTATATACTCAGCCCATGCAGCATAGTCTACATCCTGCATCAGCACATCATATACTGCGGCAAGATTGCTGTATGCCTCGCCCATACTTTCCTTCATGCTTTTATTTTACACTTTATCTAAGCGCAGTGCAACGCATCGAAAAGGCAGCGGCACTATAATATGAATTATTACATGGCGATTCCTGCAAAAATTATGACGGTCAGCATGCGCCTGAAGTTTGACTAAAAGGCTTGTTTGTGCTATACTTTCCCCCAATCGCATAGGATAATCTTACTTCCTCATTTTATGATTTCAAGGGAGATTTGCTAAAAAATATGGCTCAATACACGCTGGCCGTTATAGGCGCGACAGGCATGGTGGGCAGGAAGATTCTTCAAGTGCTTGAAGAAAGACGCTTACCTGTAAAACAGTATTACTTTTTCGCATCTCACCGCAGCGCAGGCACAAAGCTGCGCTTTTTGGGTGAGGAGCATGTTGTGCTTGAACTTAACGAAACCTGCTTTAAAGGGCTTAATATTGATATTGCCCTGTTTTCAGCCGGAGCTACAGTCTCAGGAAAATTTGCGCCTCTTGCTGTTGAAGCAGGAGCAGCAGTAATTGACAATTCAAGCTTTTGGCGTATGGATAAAGACATTCCCCTTGTTGTGCCGGAAGTAAACCCCGAACACCTTGCAAAGTATAAAACAAAGGGCATAATCGCAAACCCCAACTGCTCCACCATTCAGGCTGTTGTTGCACTTAAGCCGATTGCAGACAAATACGGACTTAAGCGCGTTATTTACTCAACCTATCAGTCAGTTTCTGGCGCAGGCCGCAGCGGAGTGCTTGATTTAGACGAAGGCTTACGCGGCAACCCCCCGACTAAGTTTGTTTACCCGATTGCAGGCAACTGTATCCCGCATATTGACTCGTTTCTTGATAATGGCTATACAAAAGAAGAACAAAAGCTAATCGATGAAACGCGTAAGATTCTTTCCCTGCCTGAACTGCCGATAACTGCAACTGCAGTGCGCGTGCCTGTATACTTTTCGCATAGCGAAAGCATAAATTTAGAATTAGGCTCTGCATTTAATCTTGATGAACTAAAAGAACTGCTAAAAAGGGCGCCCGGTCTCGTTGTTATTGATGATATAAAAGCAAACAAATACCCAATGCCTATAGATGCCGAAGGTACTGACATAGTATATTTAGGCCGCATACGCCGTGATTTTTCAATAGAAAATGGCGTTAACCTGTGGTGTGTTGCAGATAATGTGCGAAAAGGCGCTGCTACAAACGCAGTACAAATAGCAGAGGAACTAATTCGACAATGGCAGGCATAGGATTTTTACAAAGAGAAAGCCTGCCGAAACACTATTTTATTAAGGAGGCAATTTAAAATGGCAATTTTTAAGGGCTCAGCTGTTGCAATTATAACTCCGTTTACACCAGATGGCATTGATTTTAAAGCCTTTGAAGCGCTTATTGAGCGCCAAATTACCGGCAAGTCTGACGCTATCGTTGTCTGCGGCACAACAGGGGAAGCTTCAACAATGACAGCAGAGGAAAAACTCGCTGCAATCAGCTTTGCAGTGAAACTAGCAGCCAAAAGAGTACCTATAATAGCCGGAACAGGGTCGAACAATACTGCGACTGTTATTCGCGAGAGCAAAGCGGCAGAGGGCGCAGGCGCTGACGCGCTCTTAATAGTAACTCCCTATTACAACAAAACTTCACAGGCAGGCCTTATTGCGCATTATAACGCAATTGCAAATGCTGTAAATATCCCAATAATTATCTATAATGTCCCAGGCCGCACAGGCTTGAACCTTTTGCCCGAAACCATGAAAAAGCTGCTTGCCCATAAAAACATAGTCGGCATAAAAGAAGCAAGCGCGAACATAGAGCAAATTGTGCAGCTTGCTGCAATTGCACCTGAGTGCGACATCTATTCCGGCAACGACGACCATGTGCTGCCTCTGCTTTCGCTTGGAGGCTGCGGCGTAATTTCAACAATCGCCAACGTTATCCCCAAGGATATGCACGACCTTTGCGAAGCGTATTTTTCCGGCAATATAAAAGAGGCGGCAAAGCTGCAGTTTAAGGTGCTGCCTATATGGAAGGCTGCTTTTTCAGAAGTTAACCCAATACCCATTAAAACCATGTGCGCTATGCTTGGTTTATGCAGCGATCTCCTGCGCCTTCCGCTTTGCCCGCCGAGTGAGGTTAACCGCGCTCTAATGGAAAAGGCGCTTAAAGATTACGGACTTATGTAGAATAGGGGTCAACAGTTTATGATTAATTTAATTGTAAGCGGCGCATGCGGACAAATGGGCCGCACTATTCTAAGGCTTGCGGCAGAGCAGCCGGAGGCGTTTTGCGTGCTTGGGGGCGTTGACCCTAGCGGCTTAGCGGAATCCGAAGGCGTAGCTGTTGTTGCGGATATTTTTGACGCACCCCGCAATGCGGATATAGTCATTGATTTTTCGCGGCCTGCTGCCTTGCCAAAAATCCTTCAATACTGCCAAAATACCGGCGCTCGGCTTGTTGTTGGCACAACAGGCTTAACCGAACAGGACCAGCGCCTGCTTGAACACGCCTGCGCTGTTGTGCCAATTTTCCAAAGCGGGAATATGGCGCTTGGAGTGAACCTGCAAATAGAGCTTTTAAAAAAGGCTTCAGCAGCGCTTGGCGATGCTTTTGATGTGGAAATTACCGAAAAGCACCACAACCGAAAAGTAGATGCTCCAAGCGGTACAGCGCTCATGCTTGCAAACGCTATAAGCTCACAATATCCACAGGGCAGGCAGTATGTTTTTGGCAGGCACAGTATGGACTGCAGGCGCACAAAAACCGAAATCGGCTTCCACTCCATACGCGGCGGCACTGTTGTTGGCGAGCATAAGGTCGAATTTTTCGGTAAAGATGAAGTAGTAAGCATAGACCATAAGGCATATTCTAAACAAGTTTTCGCAACAGGTGCGCTGCGCGCTGCCAAGTTCATTATGAACAAGCAGCCCGGCATATATAATATGCATGATTTAGTCACTGAACGCGAAGTGCTCTCCCACCTGTATACAGATGATGGCCAGGCAGTAATCACAATAAGCTCTCTTCCAAGACAGGTAGGCGTCTTGAGCCTTGTTTTTGAGACCATTGCAAAACACAGCGTGTTTGTGGATATGATAAGCATGGCAGCCCAATGCGGCAGCGTCAGCTTTTCGCTGCCGAGGGAGCAGCTTGCAACTGCACTAAACGCCTTAAACGAGCTGAGGCCAAAGTTTGAAGGGCTTGATATACACGCGCTTGACAATACCACAAAACTCACTGTAGAAGGCCCCGGCATGGCGCTTCGCCATGGAGTTGCAGGTCAGCTGTTTACTGTGCTTTCAGAAGCAGGCGTAGGGCTTGAGCTTATAACGACAAGCGAAACCAAAATTTCATGCTGTATAAAAAACAGCGATGTTTCAACAGCGCTCGATGCAATTTCTAAACATTTTGAGCTGTAACTTCTATACTAAATCGCAATTAGCATAAAAAAGTGGCTTCAGCCACTTTTTTGCATCTTCAAACTTAGCCTGCACCCAAGCTCAGAGCATTTTTGCTATTGCAACGCCCGAACTCGTGCCAAGCCTGTTCGCGCCTGCCTTAAGCATTTCAACTGCAGCAGCATAATCCCTAATTCCGCCGGAAGCTTTTACTCCCATCTTTTCCCCCACTGTGCTGCGCATAAGGCGCACATCATGTGCAGTTGCTCCGCCGCCCAAGAAACCTGTTGAAGTCTTCACAAAATCTGCTCCTGCATCTTTTGCACATAAACAGGCTTTTATTTTTTCATCATCAGTAAGCAGGCTCGTTTCTATAATGACTTTTAAACAAGCCCTGCCAAAAACAGCCTCAGAGACTGCTTTAATATCGCTTAAAACAAGCTCCCACGCTCCGGACTTTAAGGCGGAGTTGTTTATTACCATGTCAACTTCTTTTGCTCCAAGCATAACGCAGGACTTTGCTTCAAATGCCTTTACTTCTCTAAGAGTTGCCCCAAGCGGGAATCCTATAACGCAGCAGGGCTTTACTTCGCTTTTTGCAAGCCTTTTTGCAACAGATTCTATGTAGCACGGGTTAACGCATACGCTTGCAAACCCGTATTCAATTGCTTCATCGCAAAGTTTTGCAATCTGCTCTTCGGACGCATCGGGCTTTAGCAGCGTGTGGTCAATCGCTTTTACAATGCTCTCACGAGAAAACCTGCCCTCGCTTTTTAAATTATCCATACCAAATCCAGACATATAGAACCTCCTTATTTAATGGGTTCGACCTAAAATCTCTTTTGCATATACAGACCCTTTATATTATCCTTCAAGTTTTGAGCTAATTCAAGCTCTCTCACGCCTTTACACGAACGTTCAAGGCTTATAGCGCTTTTGGGGGGAATATATATTTGCATAAACCAAGCTGAGGAGTATACTATATTCATGCGTGCTCTACGTATGCTTTATATGTAACAACCTTTCGAGAAGAATTAATTATATCATTAAGGAGGCCTTTTTTTAATGGAAGCGGTTTATATAGCGATTGCGGCTGCAGCTATCGCGCTAATTCTTGCTGCTGTGTTTTTCTGCCTGAACAAGCGAATACAAGTTGAAAATCAGCGAATGCAGGAAATCTCCGGCTATATTAGAGAAGGAGCTATGGCATTTCTAAAGCGCGAATATAAAGTAATAGGCATTTTTGTAGCCGCGTTTGCGCTGCTCCTAATCTTTTTACCTAAAATGGGGCTTAATGTTGCTATAAGCTTCCTGATTGGCGCAGTCTTTTCTGTGCTTGCGGGGTTTATCGGGATGGAAAGCGCAACGCTTGCAAACGCCCGCACAGCTCAGGCTGCCACAAACTCGGAGCGGCTTGCGCTTGATGTTGCGTTTACAGGCGGATCCATTATGGGGTTGTGCGTTGTAGGGCTTGGGGTGCTTGGGCTTTCAATTTGTTACCTTGCCTTTGGCGATACTGTAACAATAACAGGCTTTTCCGTTGGCGCAAGCTCAGTTGCCCTGTTTTCACGCGTTGGTGGCGGCATATATACAAAAGCTGCCGATGTCGGCGCTGACCTTGTTGGAAAGGTAGAATCCGGCATACCTGAAGACGACCCGCGCAACCCTGCTGTAATTGCTGACAATGTGGGCGATAATGTGGGCGATGTCGCAGGTATGGGCGCTGACCTCTTTGAAAGCTACGTAAGCTCCATTGTTTCGGCAATTATCCTTGGGCTTGCCTCCTATGCGCTTAAAGGTGTGTTTTTTGTTATGGCGCTTGTAGCGCTTGGAGTTGCAGCCTCAATTCTTGGGCTGCTCTGCGTTAAGGTGTTTAAAAAAGGGAACCCCCAGCGCCTGATGATGGCTGGCACCTATATAAGCATGGCTCTTTTGCTTATTGGCGCATTCCTGCTTGACCGCTTTATTCTTGGCGACTGGAAGCATTTTATTTCAATACTTACAGGCGTTGTCTCAGGTGTAGCTATCGGAATTTTAACTGAGCGCTATACATCTGAAGAATTTAAGCATGTGCAGTCAATTATAACCCAAAGTCAGACAGGCGCTGCAACAAATATACTTTCCGGGCTTTCAATCGGCATGCGCTCTACTGCCTTCCCTGTTGTCGCAATTGTAGGCGCTGTTATTTTTGCGTTTACCTCTGCTGGACTTTTTGGGGTTGCGCTGTCTGCTTTAGGCATGCTTGCGACTGTTGGCGCAATAATCGCAGTTGATGCATATGGACCTATAGCTGACAATGCAGGCGGAATAGCAGAAATGGCAGACCTGCCCGAACATGTGCGCGAAGTGACAGATAAGCTTGACTCTATAGGCAATACTACTGCTGCAATAGGTAAAGGGTTTGCTATAGGCTCGGCTGCGCTTACAGCGCTTGCGCTGCTTTCCTCTTATGCTTCGACAGTCGGGCTAAAATCCGTCAACCTGCTTGACGCTTATGTAATCGGCGGACTTTTAATTGGCGCAATGCTTGTATATCTGTTTTCTGCGCTTGCTATTGAAGCAGTAAGCCGTTCTGCGGCTGATATTATTCGCGAGGTTCGCCGCCAGTTCAAAGAAATCCCGGGTCTGCTTGAAGGCACGGGTAAGGCGGATTATAAAA
>JAKJBL010000053.1:7717-11924 GCA_022707005.1 Bacillota bacterium
CATTTTAGGGCCGGGCGCGCTTGCGGGCATGTTGATTGGGGCGACCGCCTGCGGGCTGCTTATGGCTGTGCAAATGGCAAACTCGGGCGGCGCCTGGGATAATGCCAAAAAAGCAATTGAAAAATCCGGCAAGGGCACGCAGCAGCATGCGGCAGCTGTAATAGGGGATACTGTGGGCGACCCGCTCAAAGATACTGCGGGACCTTCGCTCAATATTTTAATAAAGCTCATGAGCATTGTAGCGCTGTTATTTGCGCCGTTTTTCTTAAAGTAAAGGTTTAATTGGGCGTAAACAGCTTGTATTTATACATTAAAACGCAATAACCCACTATTTATGGCAGTTGGAGCTGTGTTTAGGGCAGAAATAAACTCATAAGCAGGTAAACTATGCTTTTATTAAAAAACGCGGATTTGCTGTTATTTGAAGATGGTGTAAAAATCCTCAAATGCGGGTATTTAGGCATAGACGGCAATAGAATCAGCTATATAGGCATAGAGCCACCAAAAGAAACCTATTCGGCCCAAAAAGATATGACCGGACATCTGCTTATGCCTGGCATTTACAATATGCATACCCATGCTTCAATGACTCTTTTAAGGGGGCTTGGGAGCGGTCTGCCATTAGATAAATGGTTGCATGATGTAATATTTCCGGTAGAGGCAAGGCTTACAGCTGAAGATATAAGCGTTGGTACAAGGCTTGCAATGCTTGAGATGCTTGCAAGCGGCATAGTCAGTTTTTCAGACATGTATGATAACCCCGATATAACAGCGGATGAGGTGCTTAAAGCAGGCATGAGGGCAAACCTTAACCGGCCGCTTTTAGTTCTATCCCAAACTGAAGATTATGAAGCAAACTGGAGAGTGCAAAAATCAAGGAGATTCTTCAGTGAATACAATGGCGCAGGCAATGGCAAAATAGTTGCCGATTTCGGAATCCACGCCGAATACACATCACAAGCATCCCATGTACAGCGTTACGCTGAGGAGTGCCTTCAGGCGGGCGCAATTATGCACCTTCATCTTTCAGAAACTTCTAAAGAGCATGAAGCATGCAAAGCGCGCTATAATAAAACCCCGACAGAGTGGTTTTATGACCTTGGCGTTTTTGAAAACCCGACAGTTGCAGCGCACTGTGTAAAACTTGAAGAAAGGGATATTGAGCTGCTTTGTGAAAAAGGGGTTGTATGCGTACATAACCCCACAAGCAACATGAAGCTTGGGAGCGGCTTTATGCCGATAAAAAAGCTTATTAAGGCTGGGCTTATGCTTACGCTTGGAACTGACGGCGCTGCAAGCAACAATAACCTGAACATGTTTGAGGAAATGCACCTTGCCGCTATAATCCATAACGGATTTTCTGAGGACCCGGAGCTTATAAAACCGGAAGATATTCTTTTAATGGCAACAAAAAACGGAGCAGCCGCTCAGGCAAGACCTGATTGCGGAGAGCTTGCAATAGGCAATAAAGCGGATATTATCGCTGTTAAAACAGATGCGCCCCATCTTTTGCCATGCCACGGAATACCTGCGCTTCTCGTTTATTCGTGCCAGGCAAGCGATGTATCTATGACTATGGTTGATGGCGTTATACTATATGAAAACGGAGTTTATCATACACTTGATGTCGAAAAAATAAAATATGACACAGAACGGGCTATCTCACGCCAGTTTGGCTAAACATTGTTTTTGTTTTTGAAAATAAGCTGACGGATACAGGCATAAAACAGAGCCGGTATCCGTCATAATCTCTTTTAAATAAATGCGCTAATGCAAGCTAATCAAGCTCAACATCTAACACTTCCCCAGTGTATGCATCAACTCTGACTTCATATTTTCCAAAGTCCGTAACAATTTCAACTTCGTAAACGAGCCTGCCGTGCTCTGTTTCAAGTTCTACTTCAGTTACCTGCCCCATGACCTGCTCTAAAGCAGCTTCAACTGCAAAAAGCGGCGTCACCCTGCTGTTATACCAAGGGTCGTTGTGCATAGCAAGACCTCCAGAAAAATTCAAGCTACTGCTACACTATGCTCTATTATAATTTTGGGGACTGAAAAACTTAAAAATCAGTTTTGATTACAACCCTCGTGCTGCGCTTTTGTTTACAAAATGGTTTCGGGCAAGTTAAGCCACTGCTTTTGTGCATTGCTCCATCGCTTATATAAAAGCGCTGCAACCCATTGCCTCGGAATAGCTTTGCCAATAATCGACAAAACCCTATTAAGCAAGCCGGGGATATATATGCAGCTGCCCTTTAGCGCCTTATCAAGCGTTCTGGATGCAACAAGCTCAAGCGGGTTTGTGGTAAGCCCTCCCCATAGCCCCTGCGCCTCAATGCTTTTAACAACATCAGGGGTTGTAGCAAGGCCTCCTGGGCAAAGCGTGAGCACACTTGCATTTAAGGGCTTGAGCTCCTGGTTCAAAGAAGTTGAAAAATCCAATATGAAGCGTTTAGAGGCTGCGTAAGCAGCTTTAAGAGGTATTGGGAACATTGAGGCAAGGCTTGAAACAAAAACAATAAAAAAGCGGCTGCCATGCTTTCTTCGGCTTAAAATTGCATGTGTTATGCGAAGCGTTGCAGCATTGTTTACAGTTGCAATTTTTACTACTTCTTCTCTTTCGCGCTTAATAAAGCTGCCTTCAAAATCGAGGCCTGCAATATTAAGCAGCATATCCAAGCGGAGCCTGTGCTTATCAAGAACTGCAAGCATTTCATCAACACTCTGTGGGCTTGTTAAGTCGCTAACGCATGTTGCGGTAGTCACATTGAACCTGCGTTCCAACCCGCGCTTTATAGAACTTAGGCCATCTTCATCAACATCTGTTAAAAACAGATTATATCCGCGCTTTGCACACTCTACAGCCAGCGCTCGGCCTAACCCCCCTGATGCGCCTGTGATAAACACATTCAAATTAAAACACCTCTCCATACCTGATGCCGCAAAGGCGCTCACTTAACTTAAACAGCCTTGCAGCGTTTTCGCTTGTTACTACTTTGCTGTATGCGTTCTCCCTACAGTTATGATAATAAAAGCCTTTTGGTTCAATTTGCTGCTCGCATAAAAACGCATATGTTTTTGCAGGCTCGGATGGGGCTTTGCCAAAATGCTTTCTGAACGACCAAATGGAATTTACAAGCGCACCTGTTTTTCTGTTGCCGATATCCGTTTTAACCAGACCCGGGTCTACAACATACGCGCGAATACCTTTTGCAGCAAACATGTCGTTAAGGCCTTTTGCAAAAAGCGTATCGCAAAGCTTGGATTGTTTATATGCAAGCAGCGGATTATAGCATTTGCTGAGCATAACATCATCCCAATGCACATTAACTCCTTTATGCGATTTACTGCCTGTCATAATTACCCTGCCCCTGCTCTTTTTAAGCATTGGCATCAGTTCATATGTTAAAAGAAAAGCTGCAAGGAAATTCAGCGAGAACTGCTGTTCATACCCCTCTGCGGTAGTCATATACCAGCTGCGCACACAGCCTGCATTATTTATAAGCGCATAGAGATTGCCGCAATGTGCCTCAAGGTCTTCTTTAAGTACCTTTGCTATGCGGCTTACTTCGCTTAGCTGCATAAGGTCTGCATTATAAAACCTTACTTGTGCTGATGGATTTCTTAAAAGAAGCTGTTTCTCTGCGCTGCTGCAGCTTTCTGCGCTACTTCCAATGCCTATAACTTCATATCCTTTTTCAGTGAGCAGGCTTGCAGTTTCAAACCCTATGCCTGAAGTTGCGCCTGTAATTACGACCGTTTTCATAAGAGTTCCTTAACCTCCATAACCAAACCAGCCCCAGGCGTGCCAGAACTCAGGCTCGCCAGAATTCAAAATTGAGACAAAAATACCCAAGAATAGAAAAACGGCAAAAGTAATCAGCAGATTCAGCACTGCTTCGCGCAGTTTAAGACGGGTTTTGTAAAGGGGGGCAGGCTCACAGCTTGCCTTTAATGAGCGGGTTAAATAACGGAACAGTTCCCGCATAAACGCTAAACAGTATATTAGGGCTGCACCTGATAGAGCTGAAAGCGCCAAACTTGCAGCCGCGAATAATACAGCGCTATAAAACGGCATTGGCGGCAAAAGCCCTGCTATGTTCAGCTGCCCAAAAAGGCAAATGCTGATTGATAAAAGCGCAAGCGCAGCCGCACTTAATACAATACAAACAGCTGCAAGAACTACAAGTGAAAGCGCTGCAGAAAT
>JAKJBL010000054.1 GCA_022707005.1 Bacillota bacterium
GACGGCGAAATAAACGAGGGCACAATTTGGGAAGCCTCTATGGCAGCGTCAAAGTTTAAGCTTGATAACCTTACTGCAATTCTCGACTATAACGGGGTGCAGCTTGACGGGTCAACTGATGAAATAATGCCTATGGGTGATATTAACGCCAAGTTTACTGCCTTTGGCTTTAACTGCATTGAATGCGACGGCCATGATGTAGCGGAGCTTTGCGAAGCATACGAAAAGGCTGCTGCAAAGAAGGGTATGCCAAGCATAATAATTGCGAAAACTGTAAAAGGCAAGGGTGTCTCCTTTATGGAAGGGAAGGCTGCATGGCATGGCAAGCCCATTGGCGATGAAGACTTTATAAAAGCAGTTAAGGAACTTGGGGGTGAAGCATAATGGCAAAGGAAATCAGAACTGTTTATGGCGAAGCGCTCGTTAAATACGGCAAAGAAAATAAAAATATTGTAGTGCTTGACGCAGACGTGTGCGGTTCAACAAAAACCTGCTTATTCCGCGATGCATTCCCTGAAAGGTTCTTTAATGTCGGCATTGCAGAAGCGAATATGACTGCTATTGCAGCAGGACTTGCCACAGTAGGTAAAATTCCTTTTGCAAATACATTTGCAGCGTTTCTAACAACTCTCGGGCTTTTGCCAAGCCGTGCCTACGGCTCGTATGATAAGCTCCCTATTAAGCTCATGGGCGCCTACGGCGGCATGTCTGATGCATTTGACGGGCCTACCCACCATGCGCTTGAGGATATTGCAATTATGCGCAGCCTCCCGAACTTCAAAGTGTATGTTGCAGGGGATGCAACATCAACCGATTGGCTTGTAAAGCACGCGCTTGAAGACCCGTCACCTATGTATATTAGGCTCTCGCGCAATGCGTTTGTTGATTTATATGATGCACAAACAGTCTTTGAAGATGGCAAGGGAAATGTTATTAAAGACGGCAGCGACGCAACAGTTGTCGCCTGCGGATATATGGTGGGCAGCTCGCTTGAAGCCGCAAAGCTCCTAGAAGCTGAAGGCGTCAGCGTTAGAGTAGTTGATATGTTCTCTATAAAGCCGATTGACAGCGAGCTGCTTTTAAGCTGTGCCCGCGAGACGGGCGCAATTATTACAGCCGAAGAGCACAGCATTGTAGGCGGGCTTGGAGCAGCTGTTGCTGAGGTGCTTTCTGAGGCGAATGCGAAAGTGCCCTTGGGAAGAGTGGGCACCCTTGACCGCCACGCAGAAACCGGCCCTTATCCGAAGCTTATTGAAAAATACGGGCTTAGCCCAAAAGCAATAGCAGCAAAAGTGCGTGGAACCATAAAAAAGAAAGGCTAAGCATTGCGAACAAAGCAAAACGCCCCGTTTTGGGGCGTTTTTTGTTATAAAAACGGATGAATCAGGATGGGTTGGGAGCACCAACAGGGCAAACATCTGAGCACGCTCCGCAGTCAATGCACACATCCGGGTCGATTACATAAATGCTCTCCCCTTGGGAGATTGCGTTTACAGGGCATTCTGGTTCACATGCGCCGCAGCTGATGCACTCATCGTTAATAATGTAAGCCATTGTTATACCTCCAAGCAGTAGTTATCTTGTGATATTATTGTAACATGAAGGCACTAAAAAGCAATGTATAATTTGGTATACAAAGCTTGCCGAAAATCTTAGTCTCGCTTATTTTCGCTGCCTGCCGGGTTGGGGCTGCGTTTTCTGCGGCTTCTGCCGCTTCTTTGCTTTCTTCGCTTTTGCAGCGTTTGGGCGCTGCCCTTTTCAGGGAGCTTTTGTGTCTCTTTGCCTGGCTCTTCTTTTTGCTTTATGGTATTGCGGGCGTCACAACAGGGCACGCATGCAGGTCTTGGTGTTTGTGATGCGCTTTGCACTCCGCTATTGCATTCGGGCGGACGTATAGGCGCCTCTGGCGAAGATTCGTTCTGCTCACGGGCATTGTCATCGCTTAGATAGCGCAGCCTTGACTCTTCCTGTCGCTTTTCTTCTGCGCGCGCCTTTTGGTGCGCCGCAAGTTCTGCCCGTATTGCATCGTCTTCTTCAGGTGTGTTTCCGGGTTTGCGCAACTTTGTAAAGTGGTATTCCCTTACGTCAAGGGTGCCGTCAGAAAGGAGCACGCGCACTTTTGACTTTTCTGTAATTACATTATTATCAAGCACTGTGCCGCGCCCGTCAGCTGTAATAACTTCACGGTTTATGCGCGGCATAAGCCTGCGCATATTTTCGTATGCTTCCTGCTCGTATTTAAGGCAGCACATAAGCCGCCCGCATAAGCCTGAAATTTTAGTTGGGCTTAGGCTTAAGTTCTGCTCCTTTGCCATTTTAATTGAAACAGGCTGAAAATCCTCGAGAAAGGTTTTGCAGCATATCGGCAGCCCGCAGGAGCCGAGCCCGCCAAGCATTTTTGCTTCATCGCGCACGCCTATCTGCCTTAGTTCTATTCTGGTTTTAAAAACATGCGCCAAGTCCTTTACGAGTTCACGAAAATCGACCCTGCCTTCGGAAGTAAAGAAAAAGGTGATTTTGCTGCCGTTAAAAGTATACTCTACATCAACAAGCTTCATATCGAGCGCGTGTTCCGCAATCTTTTCCTGGCAGACTGTAAACGCTTCTTCCTCAAGCTGCAGGTTGCGCTCGTTCGTTTCGCTGTCTTCTTCTGTTGCAACGCGCACTACTTCTTTAAGCGGCGCTACGAGCTCATCTTCTTCAACATTGTGCGCAGACAGGACGACCTCGCCATATTCAATGCCGCGGGATGTTTCTACAATAACGCCGTCGCTTTCTGTAATTTGTAAATCACCCGGGTCAAAATAATACATGCGCCCCGCCTTTTTGAAGCGGACGCCAACAACTCTTTTTGCCATTAAATAATCCTTTCAGATAAGCTCCCTGACGCGCAGATTTCTGTAAGCAGCGCGTCCATCGCAAGGAGCGGGTTTGCAATTTGTACTTTGCGCAAAGCTTCAAGTAACATGTCAATAATAGCCTGTATCCTCGCGCTTGTAAAGTGCGCTGCTGCCTCAAATAGCTTAAGCTCTATGGGTTTGCCATATAGCGTCTTTTCCTCTTTCATGCCAAGTTTTATGCGCAGCAGGCGCTCGCTTAATAAAAGCCAGGTACGCAGGCAAAAGAGTGCGCTGAGCCTTCGCTCTTCGTTTTGCGTTCTGTCTTTACTTGGCTTTGCTATTGCTGTTGCCATAAGCTCCGCCAAGTCGGAATACGGGGGAATTTCTTCAAAAAGCGCTTTTACAAACAGCCGGGCAGCCATATTATACGCCTCAAGATAAGCCGGGCTTGTATATTCCTTTGCAAGGAGTTTTGCGCCGTCACTTAAAAACGCGGCAAGCCTAAGATGCTCCTCACTGCCTCCGCTTAGCTCAGAGAGGATGCTTTCTAAAGGTTCGGCGCCCAGGCGAACGATTAAGCAGCGGGAGAGGATTGACGGCAAAAGGCCGGCCTCAGCGCCTTCTAAGATAAAGAGCGTTTCAGGCGGCGGCTCCTCGAGTATTTTTAAAAGCTTGTTCTGCGCTTCTGCCCGCATTTTATGCGCTTCGAGAAAAACAGCAGCGCGCCTGCCTGTAAGCGGCTTTGCGCTAAGCTCCTTTTGCAGGCTGCCTATGTCGCTAACCGAAATTCTATTTGGTCCAAGCACAAGAAAGTCGGCAAAGCCGTCAAGCCTTTTAGAATCTTCAGTCCCAAACAAAAATACAGCTGCAGCTTCGTGCGCTGCCTTATTGCTGTCGCTTCCCTCAAGCCCTGTTATAAGCAGAGCGTGCAGCGCTTCCCCTTTTGAAATAGCTGTGTAAAGCCGCTCTAAGGTTAATGCGTTTGACATATCTTTTCCTCTTTGGCGTTTAGTAGCAAAGCGCGTAAGTGCGAAACGCTCTTTGCAAGCTGTTCGGGCGCATATTCGGATAATTCCTCATAAGAACCGGAGCCGTAAAGCACGCCGATTGCCTTCATTTTAACTTCCCGCGCGCCTAAAATATCATACATGCGGTCGCCAACCATTACGCAGCGGGATACATCAAGCCCTGCTTTTTCAATTAGTGCGTTTAAAATGCTTCCCTTCTCCAGCTGCCCCTTTTCAGGCATGGCTCCGCTTATATAGTCAAGATGCGTAAGCAGCCCCAATGCCTGCGCCTGCTCATAACAGACAGGCTCAGTCTTGCAAGTTGCGACACAGGTTAGAATATTCGCGTTTTGCAGCTCGCAAAGCAGCTCAACTATGCCGTCAAACGGTTTTAATGTGGCAAGCCCGATTTCCTGAAACAGCCGCCTGTAAACCTCAAGCGCCTTTTCAAGCTCATGCTCTTTGAACCCCAAGGTTTCAGGGAAGAATTTATTTATAGGCGGCCCGACACAGGCACGAAGCTGCTCCTTTGTCAGCGGGTCTCTTTTAAGCTCTATAAGCATTGCCTCAAGCGTTTTTATTATTCCGCTTTCGCTATCAACAAGCGTGCCGTCGAAATCGAATACTACTGCCTGATACATTTGAACCTCCAAAATCAATAGCGGACTTTTTACAGCCGCTTAGCCTACAACTGCAACAGAGCCTTTGTTAACGCCAAAGAGGCTTGCGCCTTTTGCCTGCTGCTCAAGAAGATACGCAAGGTTTTCGTGATGAATACACTCTCCTGGAACCCAAAGCGGTATTCCGGGCGGATATATGCCGACTGCCTGAGCAGCTATGCGGCCGCTGCAGTCGGATAGGGGGCACATTTCTGCCTTGCCAAGCATTGCCTCCCTAAGAGAAAGAATCTGCTCGTTAACTGAAAACGGTTCTGGATTAGAAGCCCGTAGTATGGAGCCGTTTGGGAGCGCAGAAAGGCTTTCTAAAAGCATCTTATACCAGCCGGGGTCGTCAGAGGGGGTGCAAATGCATACAAGATGCCTCTCGCCTGCCATCTCAACGAATATATTATGCGCTTCTAAATAGAGCTTTGCCGCATATCCTGTTGTGCTGCGCCCGCTCACATCAATTACAAGCCGTGTTTTGTCAATATCTATAATACCTGCCGTGCCGATAAGGGAACGGGGGAGAGCCTTTAAGCCTGCAAGTGCTGAAATATCCTCAGCAAGCGTTTCGCATGCTGAGGCAGCCTTAGTCCATATATTGTTCAAGCGCGCTGTATAGCACGCCCAGTCTAAGGATAAGAGCAGCAAGTACGATGGCGAGCTTGTCTGCACAAGCGAGAGCGCGCGCGAGAGCGCAAACTCTTTCATTGTGCTGTTTATATGCAAAAGTGCAGCCTGACCAAGTGCGTTTAAAGTCTTGTGCGCGCTTACTACCCAAGCGTCCGCGTAGGGTGCGGGTTCTTCTGGCAAAGATGCAGAAAACGGGAAATGCGCGCCGTGCGCAGCATCAACAAAAAGCAGAGCGCCGTAGCTGTGCGCAACCTCACTGAGCGCTTTAAGGTCTGCGCAAAACCCGTAATATGTGGGGGAAGTAACAAGCACAGCTTTTGCAGGCGCAGCTTCAAGCGCCTTTTTGAGGCTTTTTGCTGTAACTGCGCCCCAAACTCCATGCAAAGGCTCATATTCAGGCAGCAAATATCGGCATTTATGCCCCGCAAGCGCAGCGCCTGCAAAAACTGCGCGGTGCGAATCCCTGCCAACTATAAGCTCCGAGCCTTCAGGCAAAGAAAGCATCATTGCATGCAGCCCGCTAGTTGAGCCATTAACGAGCAAAAAACTATGCGAAGCCCCGTATATAGTTGCGCAGGATTGCTGAAGGCGTAAAAGTGCGGCTTCAGGCGCATGCAAATCATCCGAAAACGAAAGTTCGGTCACATCGCAGCCAATCAGCTCATCGCTGAAAAACCCGCCCATGCCTCTGCCCTTATGCCCGGGCATATGGAAGCGCGCAGCCCCGCTTTGTGCATATTCGCCTAAGATTTCTTGCAAGCGCTGCATGCGGCAGCTCCTTTTCTTTAAAATTAACAGGTTCATATCGCATTTAGTGCTTTTTAAGCGCTCATCCTTAAGAGCAATGATATAATACAAATGGGCTCAACGCAACTTAAACCAAAATCGCAGGTATAAGAGCAAAATAAAGGAAATATGCAAATATGCAAGAGAACCGGTTATAATCTTATATATCAGCAGGTCAGTGCGGTTGCCATGTAAACGGCTCTTGCGATATTATGTTTTTCGAGCCTGTTTATTGTTTGGGGCGCTTGTTGCAGATGTCTTGGGTCAGGTTCAAAAGTTTACTCCTTTGCCAAGCTGCAGAGCGCGCACTGAGGTTTAACAAAGGCGGAATATAAAAATTTAATAGCAATCCTCCTTAGCTCAGCGGTAGAGCATTCGGCTGTTAACCGAAGGGTCGTTGGTTCGAATCCAACAGGGGGAGCCAAATAAAGCAGCATATTCAAGCTGCTTTTTTCATATTTGCGGTTATGCCTGCAAAAAGGCTCCAGAAGGGAGCCTTTAAGCATGAACTTATTGAGCACAAATATTATCTTCGAATAAGAGTTTGATTAAACGCGTTAAGTGACAGTTCGGTGAGCTTGTTCGCCTTCTTTGCGCGCTTAAACACACTTGCTGTAATCGTAGTGCCGCTTTTTATTAGGATTGTTCCGTCTTCATCAAGGATATCCTTAGATACAATGCGCCCCAGCAAGAAATCGCTCTGGCGGCGCGCAAAGTAATCTTCCTCATCATTAAGTGAAGCGTCTTCTTCTTCGCTTACGGATGCGGGGGCTTCACTTAAAGCCGCTTCCTCTATGGCTTCTTCTTTTACTGCCTCTTCTTCTGCTTCAGCTGCTTCTTCATGTATTTTTGCTGCTTCTTCGGGCGCATTTTCTAATGCAGGCTGTGCCTGAACCTGTGGCTGCACATGGGTTTGAGCAGGAGCCTGCTCCACAGATTCATTCTTAAAATTTACAAAGATACCGCGCGGAGCAATTGTAATAGCGCTTTCACGGTTGAATTTCGGGCCTTCTTCCATAGAATATTCTTCAATACTTCCGCTTCCCGGTATATCGAAGGCGAAGTCGGAAATCTTACCCTCGATATTGCCTGCGCTTGAAATAACGGTTAAACCCACAAGTTCCCCATCAAGCATGCAATGTCCGAGTCCTTCGCCAACTTTCCATACCTGCACAAGGTCGGCAGAGGTAAGCACAGTTAAAAAGTCGCGGCCTACGCCTACAATCTTTTCAACCGGCGCAGCCATATTGTAGCCGAGCATGCCCTTTTCATTGCCAAGCACAAGATGCGTAACACGCTTTGCTGCAGCATCAATTATGAGGCTCGACACAACGCCAAGTTCAGTACCTTCCGTGATGGCCATCATCTGCATTCCTACAATCGTAGATTTCTTCTCCATGCGAATATCCTCCATTTTATAATTTATCGCTTTTTTGCAATATCCTCTTTATTTTTCCTCATCTCCGGGCGATACAGGCGGCAGGTATGTGCCTACTATGTATTTTCCGGCAATGGGGTAAAATCTATCTGTATGTATAAGCTCCTTTTGGGTAAGCGTATCGCCATTATAATACTTGCGGTATACACGTACATGGTAGCCTGCTCTCTCTTTGTTAAGCACGCGCTTATAGCCCTCTGGGCGGGTATCATCGGGTATTAAAACAGGAGGCGGCGGAGCGATTGTTTCGTATATGTTGTTTTCAAGCTCAATCCGAAGCTCGCCGTTTCGCTGTTCGCCATAAAATGTAACAGTCAATGTATCATCAAGCATAGTCGCGTGGATATAAACAGGCCAATTTGTGCTGTTGCGCACCTTTAAATCTTTATTAGGCCATGTGATAGTCGCATCTAAACCTACGGGCAGATAATCCGAGGGCCAAGTATGGTGGTGCCGCTCTAAAATCTCAAGCCCGCTCAAAAGAGCGGCGTTGAACAATGTTCCTGAAAGCTGGCATATACCGCCGCCGATTTCCTCAGTAAGCTCTCCATAGCGTATGGCAGGCGCCTGCTTATAGCCCTTTTCCGGCGTGCGTTCGCCAGTTAAGGCATTAAGGGATAGTATCTCTCCAGGCATAAACGAATGCCCGTTAACAGCGTCAACAATAAGGCATATATTTGTCATGCGTTCAGGTGAGCCAAAAACAGCAGTTGAAGCTGTGCCAAGCTTTTTTGTATGCTGCATGAGCAGCGACTCTGTTATAGCAGGCGCTAATTCTGTTCTTTCAACATTTATTGTGTCGAGATTGCCATGCACAAACCGTTCATATAAAAGCTCAGTGAGCGCGTCCGCTTCAAGGCGGCTTCCGCTTTGCTCCTTAGTGAAGGAGAAGTCGCCATCCTCCGAGAATATGACTACTGCATCAATGGGCGCAATATATGCTTCATTTGCAAACTCCTCAACAGCAAGCCTTAAGCGCTCTTTATCGAAAAGCACTTCTGTTTTGGTGTAAAAGCCGCTTTTCGCCATGAGCCTGTTATTTAGTTTTAAAAGAAGTTCGCCATTTGACAAGGCATTTAGCTTAGTAAAAGCATCATCCATTGCAAGGTGAGCGCCCGCATCATAGTATGTAAAACTGTGCGCAAAACCATCGCTTTGCACGCGTATTGATTTTGCGGCAATGCGTTTTTCAAAGCTTGCTTCTACCTTTTCGCGCGCCTGTTCTGCATGCATACCGCCTACCGCAATATCATCTATATATGCACCGTCAGGAAAAATAGGTCTTTGCAGATATTTCGCGGCAATCGCATAAAAGCCCGAAAAAAGCACGATACCCACAAGGAGAACAATTAACGGCAGCACGCGTAATATTGTTTTCTTCTTGTCCGTCAAAGCAAACCCCAAATCTAAGTAAGTACTACAAAGCAAGAAATGCGGGTCATGCGCCCTTTTGCAAGTCTTGCAGCACATTGAACAGCGTTGAGGTTTCGGCGCTGCTAAGGGCATAATCAGCGCCGAGTATGTCAAACACGAGGTCTACAGCCTCGCGTTTGCGGCCTGTGCGCATGAGCATGTTTAAAAGCTCGAGCTTTATGCGCTGTATGTAATAAGGCTGCGATGCAAGAGGCAGCGCAGTTTTAAACGCAGTGCAGGCAGTCTGCCAATCTTCAGCTTCCATAGCTGTATAGGCATGGTCGAGCAAATCCATAAGCGCAGGTTCTGTACCCGCATCAGCTTCCTGAACTTCAACATCTAAGGGTGCTGCAATAGTTTCAGCTTCTTCTATCACTTCAGGCTCTGAATACGCCGCAATTGCTTTTAGTGCTTCAGCTTCTGCTTGCGCTTCGGGCTTTGTAGACCTTTTTGTTAATATCGGCTCAGGGTCGAGGGCTTGTTCGCGCAGATAAGCCGCATGAATGAGCACCTCGTCAGGCGGCCCTTCCTTTGTGAGCAAAGCGTTGCGAAATGCAGCATAGCGCGAGGGGGCAGGGGCGTCTGTATTCATTGCAATGCCTTCTTCCTGCACCCGGGCTTGCCTGACTGTAAGCTTTGGGCTTCTAAGCATAATAAAGGCAGCAACAAAAAGCAGGAGCAGCAGCGCGCCGCCCGCAAATAGAATATTAGCAAAAAGCTCCTTCAAGCTTTTGGCGGTTTCAAAAAAATAGGGAAACGCGAAGGTTACAAGAAGCGCAGACAAGGCTGTGAGTATTAGAAGCCAATAGTTTATTTTAAGTATTCGTGACAAGGGGATGCTTAACAAAGCACATATCGCCGCAACAGCGACCGGCAGCCATTCCAAATGCTTATACCTCCCCCAAAATAACTGCAAAAGCGATATATTACGACAATATTATAGATATATTGATACAATTATACCTGCTCATGCCGCCTGTTTCAACTATTTTGCAAATATGCGTATATTTTGTAGAAACTGGGCTATTTGACAGGCAGGAGCGTTAAGGATAAGCACAAACCTTAATCAGGTACGCCAAAAACTCTGCTTATAGATAATAATTCATTGAACAGGGCAAGGCTAATACAAGCATTACTTAAGAGGAGCTTAATCAATGCAAAGCTATGTACCCGTTATTATGCCTGAAATAGATTTGCCAAAGGAAGCTTCTTTATATTCAAGCTGCAGCCTTTGCGCCCCCAAAGCCCGTGTTATTTGGGGCGAAGGGAACCCAATGGCGCGAATAATGGTCATCTTGGATAACCCGGGCGCGCGCGAGGACAGCGCAGGGAAAGAATATATCTGCGGTACAAGGCAAACGCTGCAGGGAGCAATATTTAAGGCAGGCCTTCAGCTTGAGAATATCTTTTTAACTTATCTCTTAAAATGCCGCCCTCTGCATAAATATAATAAAGACGAAGTTAGAGCCTTCAGCAGACCGTTTTTAGTTAGCCAAATAGAGCAGATGAAGCCGGAGCTTCTCGTTTTGTTGGGAGATGTCGTTGTTCAGGTGATGTTTGAAAATAAGGAAACCAGCGTAAAGGCGGAACGAGGGAGGTGGCACAAGCTTATGGGTACGCGCTGTGCTGTTTCCTACCATCCTCTGGCTGTAAGGAGGCGGCCGAACTTAATGCCGATTTTTTTGGAGGATTGGAAAATGGCAGCGTCAGCGCTAAAGAGCGTGCGGTAAGGTAAAGGTATGTAATAGATATTCCTAGGCTAAGCAAATCGGATTATTGGGGTTAATGAACCTGGAATCAAAAAAGCGCTGCAGCGCTTTTTTGATGCTAAAAATTATTGTTCTGGAGCTGATGAGCAGATTCGAACTGCCTACCTCGTCATTACCAATGACGTGCTCTACCTACTGAGCTACATCAGCATATATGCTTTTTAGGCAACGACCATATTATAACGAAAGCATAAACGCTTTGCAAGGGCTTTTCTAAAGGCAAAGCAGGGCGTGCAGAAACACAGGCGTACTCTGATTGCAGTCATTGCTTTGAGGTATCTGCGTTCTGCTTGCTATGGGAGTTGAATGCGGCTATAATAATTTAGTGCTATGCGCATCTTGATAAACAAGGAGCCTGTAAATAAAAAGTCAAGACTTAAATGAAAAAAGAAGAAACATATTTTTCAGGCAGAAAAAGGGTACGACAAGCAGGCCATCGTGATAAGAATCGCGCTGGGCCGGAAAGGATAGAAGCCTTATGTATTATCGCATTCGTCTAAAGCATTCAGGCATTCCTTGACACGGGCATAATAAATACGCAGCAACTTGTTTGCACCTGCCGTCATATATACAAAGTAAGGCTTGCCCTCGGTACGTTTTTTATCAAGGAATTGGAATACAGCATCCCCCATGGGCGCTTTGCGCAGGAGGATGCTCATCA
>JAKJBL010000055.1 GCA_022707005.1 Bacillota bacterium
ATCTCCATAATTGCTCTTGCATTTGGAAGAAGCCCGTAAGCAGCTTCAATTTTATTGCCGAAGGGGTCGCTTACAGGCGCGCTCGTATGTTTACCGCCTAATATGCTTAAATATGCATCTACCATACCCTCGCCGCCGTCTGCCATAGGCAGCCTCCTAATAACGGCATCAGGTATATGATTAAGTATAACAGCCTGCCAAATATCGCAGACTTCCACAGCAGTCATTGTGCCTTTAAAAGAATCAGGCGCTAATATGAAGCGTTTAATCATACCTTTTCCTCTTTATAATATTTCATGAAGTTCAAGAAGATTCTTAGAAAGATTTCTGGTCATATTGTTTTTAATTATGCAGCAGCCCCCAGCCCTTTGTTACTGAACGCTCCGGGATAAACCCCTCTTCGCCCCAAACTTCAACTTTAAGCCAGCCCTCAGGATTCCGCTCAAGGATTTTTACTGATGTTGCAACCGGTATTTTAAACAACAACCCTGCCTTTTTCTCAGGTGCTGTTTGCAAATAGGTTGTGCCCCTCATTATATCCGCATCCGCTCTTGAGTTCATTATGCCTTCCTCAAAAGTCAGATACGCACTTTTTACATATCCTTCGCGATCTTTATATTTAATCTTACACCATGGGTCGCCCACTTGCAGCACTTCGACTGCCGCTTGTAGGGGCAGCCGCATAATACGCTTATCATTTGTGCCGTTGCCTGTGCGAAGTTCTGCAGCTTCTGTCACAACCCAGGCTGTATAGTTTGCAAGCTCGTCATCATCGTAATAACCCTTTTGCAGTGTATTATATTCTGAGAATGGTAAATCCGTTTTAAGCGCTTGCGCAAGCGCATGGTCATTCCGCTCGCTGTGTGAAACATTGACCTTTGTGCCCGGGCATGCATAATAATATAACCATTTAGCATCTTCAACATAAAGGCGAACACAACCGTGCGAAACATTATTGCCAAGACTTCGAAACGCCGACATTTTCAGCGTATTTATATCACGCTTTGCAAACATGATCGAATGAAAATAGACCCCGCCCACAATCTGAGTCCAGTACCTCGCGTATTCTCCGGCAAATGCTGCAAATTTACCAAACCGTTCTCTGCCCCCGATTTTCCAAATGCCTTTGGGCGTAGGAGTCCCTTTATCATCCGGTATTTCCGGGTCTATTGTTGTGCGACCGGTTGTGCACAGCATACGCCGTACTATTCGTGTATATTCTCCGGCATCATCCTTTTCATAAACAGTAACTATTTGATTGTTTGTATCGAGAAATATATAGTATTTGTCCGGATCCTCGTTTTTAAGCTCGTCCCGCGCTTTGGCAGCTAATGGGAAAGCGTTAAGTACAAGCATAAAAACAAGCAAAAGACAACCCAAACGCAGCCTCATAATAGTCACCTATACTCCTATATCTTTGTTCTTATGATAATTGCCAGTGTACCTTTGCGTCAAGTAAAATGGGTGCATCATTGAATGAACAGTTCTATGTAGTATATAATGAATTCAAATTATTAATGAGGTAGAAATATGCCCTTTAATCTAAAGACAATTATGTTTGCGCTCTTAATAATGCTCTGCCTGATAGTAACCTGCAGTTGCACACGCGCTGACTATGCGCCTCAATCAGTAGAGCCTAATCAGAGCGGCACAGCGGAACAACAGTCTGACAAGCACGTTGTTCTAGAGCCGAAGCCAACGCCCGAACCCACAAAAGTCCTTATTCTTGCTGACTGTGATGAACAAGAAGCAGATGATTTTTTTCGCGGTGCAAGCGATGCATTAAAAGCAAAACATTTTATAGCAGACAGTTACTCTGCCCCTGACGGGTTTTCTAACTATTTAACAGAGACACGCTTAAGCAGTTACGATGGGCTGATTGTTCTGTACACTAAAGAAGATTCGTCTTTTGATGACTTTTCAGAGGTTCTAAGCTTAGGGTTAAAGCTTGCGTTTACAGATATGCGTCCCAAAAAGGGGGATACTTCTGTTCTGGTTAATAGCCCAGTTTCTGAAACATATGAAATTCACGAATCTACACAATATGAGGATGCCATACCAAAAGGGGTTGCGTATGCTCGCTATGAAAATCAAGATGCAGCTACGCTTGCGCTTGAGGTTGCGCTGTCATACCCGCCCCATGATACTCCAGTAAGACTTATTGCTCTTTTAAATGAAGGTGACTCTCCTGCAGCCAAAGCCTTCAACAAGGGAATAAAAGATGGCAAAATCCTCCCAAAAGCAGTTTACAATTCTGCAGAAAGCAAGCAATCTGTTGACGATTTCCTGCGCAAACAGCTAACACGTTATGTTGAAGGAATGATAGATGCTATTTATTGCGAAAACTTGGAACTTGCCCTAGCTGCGCTTAAAGCATTAAATGAGCAGAATCGCTCTGATATGGAAGTATTCTGTGTGCCTGACGGGGCTCTCTCAAAGCAGCGCTCTAACTACGATAAATGGACATTTCCTGCTGCAATGGGCGCGGACCTCTATGAAGCAGGCACCCAGGCAGCAGAAGATATAGCGGCTATTCTTGAGGGGAAACAACCTGAACACAGAACATTTGCTCCATCTGTTGTTTATCCTGCCGCTACAGAAGATACGCAATAAAGGATGAAGACTAATTTAAACAATTATGAAGGAACCGCTGGTACCCTGTTATTTTTGCTGGTTAGGTGAGACTGCGGTTAACAATCCATTCGAACGCTTTTACGCTTGGTTTAAAAAGAAAGAATGCTGCTACTGCATTTCCTATGCCATGCAGGATATCAAATGGTATGCCGCCTATCCAATAGGCAAGTGCTGTTGGAGTTCCACCAATAAACAGGTATGGCAAGGCGCATAACGCTCCGAAAAGCAATCCAAACCCGCCGCTTACAACTGCCCAGACTACTCTGCTGCGCTCCTTGCGCATTGAAAGTGCAAGGAGCGCAAGCAATGGCCATATATATACATAGTTCAGCCACCATAAGCCAAAACCATATATAAGCCCTTCTGTTAAAACAAATACTGCTATAGGAGCAAAAACAGCCTTGCCAACAACAAGGGCATATACAATAATAAGCAATGAAACTAGCTCAATATTCGGCAGAAACGCTAACCCAACCTGAACAACAACAAGCAGCGCCCCCAACATGCCCATAGTCGCCACATATTTATATATATTTCGATTACCGCTTTTTACAGAGCCTTTTACGCCTGCATTTTTGTTCACATGAACTTACCAACCCGTTGTTAGAGTAATTTCAAAAGCATCACCATCGCTTACAGGAATCGTGTCAATACCTGTAAAGAGCTGTTCTCCTGCTTTTGTAAAGCACCACCATTGCTGCAAGTTTTCGTCGGCAGTTTCGCCATCAACAGTATGCACAAAAAGTCCATATGCTGATTCCGTTCCTGCGATTAGACCGCGTTCTTCCAACGCACCCCTTAAATGTTCGGCATCAGTATTAATTTTAACTTCTTTCTTGCTGTTATCGCCATGCACTATGCTTATTTCAAGCACCTTATTGCCGGATTCAGGTTTTACAAATTGTGTGTAAGCAAAGATAGCTGCAGCAGCAAATACGAGAAGAGCCAAAACAATTAACAAAAGCCGTCTATTCTGATTTGAAGCATTCAGGCAGAAAAAGGGGCAGATGGCAATAAGAACATGCACAAACCAAGTCCCGTGGTTTTTGTGACGTTCCTCCAGGCAAGTCTTCTGGCTAAGCATCATAACTTACACTCGCCTTCCCGGTTTCCCAGTGGCGTTATGGGTGTAGGCTCTGCTGTTACAGCGACGGGTTCGCGGGAGTCTGCAAGTTGTGTATGCGCATGCAGAATGCATACTTCAAAAGGCAGCTACCTCTTCCTTGTTAGGCCATGCCAGATAATCTCCGGCAACAGGCACCTGAAAGCTTCAGTATTTAATTGTTTTGAGTATAGCATTTGAATATGGCCTTTGCAATGCTTTACAGAAGAGCAGTCACAAGGTTATACATATATGCAAAGGAACCCTTAGTTGACCTTAAACCATTTATTGGCGCAATTTATGGGTTGACTCATTCGTTATTGCATGATACCGTTTTGTGGGAGTGTATATCACTCTATAAATCTTATTGGGAGGAAACAGGAATGAAAAAAGCTTTGTGTATTCTAATGGCACTTGCAATGGCTCTTAGCCTTGCCGCTTGCGCAAAGCCGGCTTCTGCCTCAAAAGAAGGCAAGATAGCTATTATCACAAACACTGTATCTCAGAACGAAGAAGAGTTTCGTTCAGCACAGTCCATGGTCGAAAAGTATGGCGAAGATAAAATCGTCCATGCGCTTTGGC
This sequence comes from Bacillota bacterium, assembly GCA_022707005.1. Taxonomy (GTDB): domain Bacteria; phylum Bacillota; class Clostridia; order Christensenellales; family CAG-138; genus JAKJBL01. The sequence goes on from JAKJBL010000055.1 coordinate 4,319, forward strand.
CAGACAACTTTATGACAGAGCAAGAGCAAATGATTAGCGTTGTCGCTAAACTTGCTGCAGACCCTGCAATTAAAGTGCTCATAATTAACCAGGCGGTTCCCGGCACAAACGCTGCTGTTGACAAGTTCCTTGAAGCGCGCAAAAAGGAAGAAGTCCTGATTGTTTATGCTTCACCACAAGAAAACCCGCCGGACGTATGCTCCCGCGCAGACTATGTGCTCCAGCCCGATGAACTTCAGATGGGTGTTGCAGTACCTACTCAGGCAAAGAAACAGGGCGCAAAGGTGTTTGTACATTACTCCTTCCCAAGACACATGTCTATTGTGCTTCTCGCCTCACGCCGCGACTTAATGAAGCAGACATGCAAAGAGTTGGGCATTGAATTTGTTGATGCAACAGCTCCCGACCCGACAGGTGACTCCGGCCTTCCGGGCGCCCAGCAGTTTATACTAGAAGACGTACCCAAAATGGTCGATAAATACGGGAAAGACACTGCTTTCTTCTCCACCAACTGCGCAATGCAGATACCGCTTATTAAAGCAGCATTTGAAGCAGGCGCGATTTATCCACAGCCATGCTGCCCCTCCCCTTATCACGGCTTCCCGGCAGCATTAGGTGTTGAAGTACCAGAAGACCTAGTCGGCGGTATGCAAGATGTTATAGATCAGACAACCAAGATTCTTGTGGATGCAGGTTTAGGCGGACGCTTCTCAACATGGCCCGTACCTGCCGCTATGATGTGCACAATTGCAAGCACAGATTATGCAATGAAATGGATGAAGGGCGAAACTAATGGCAAGGTCGACCAAAAAGCTATTGAAGCATGTATGTCTGAATATGCAGGCCTGCCTATTACCCTAAACCCATACATAGAGAGCGGCGTAACCTACGACAATTACTACCTGTTCCTTATGGATTTCCTTACTTACGGCGGCTAAGCTGTATGAAGGAAAAGGATATCGTATTTAGCTTGCGTATTAAGCAAGCTTAAAGACCAAATTATATGATGAGGATGTATCGCGTTATTGCCTCTTGATTCATCCTCATCTTATATTATTTTAATGCTATTATTATAAATAATACGCATGTCTGGGGGGAAAACCTTGGTAAACAATCTTCTAACAATGAAGAACATAACCAAAGAATATTTTGGAAACAAGGTTCTTAATAATATCAACCTCGAAATTGCAAAAGGCGAAATCCATGCGCTGATAGGAGAAAACGGCGCTGGAAAATCAACCTTGATGAATATTCTATTCGGCATGCCGGTTATAAGCTCTACTGGCGGCTATCAAGGAACAATAGAAATAGCAGGCGAACCTGTACATATTAATACGCCGCATGCTGCAATGGCACATGGAATAGGCATGGTTCACCAGGAATTTATGCTAATCCCAGGCTTTACAATAACTGAAAACATTAAACTTAACAGAGAAATAACTAAAGAAAACATTGTTAGCCGCATATTTGGCAAACAATATGAAAGCCTTGATATAAACAAAATGAATGCCGATGCACGCACTGCACTCGACAAAATGGAAATGGGCATTGAAGAATTCACGCTTGTAGCAGGGCTGCCTGTTGGGCATATGCAATTTATCGAGATTGCCCGAGAAATTGATAAGACAGGCTTAAAAATTCTTGTTTTTGATGAACCCACCGCAGTTTTAACAGAGAGTGAAACGCAGAATCTGCTATCCGCAATAAAAAAACTTGCAACCAGCGGTATTGGCATTATATTCATAAGTCATAGGCTTGATGAGATTATGCAGGTTTCGGATAGAGTGACTATTCTTCGTGATGGCGAACTTGTTGTGACAATGAACACAAAAGATACGAACACACACGAGATAGCTCAGCTTATGATAGGCAGAAAAGTATCGTTTGAACGCAATGAAACCAAAAATCGCACTTTAAGCAATGACACAATGCTCAAGCTGAAAAACTTTGTTGTTAGAATGCCGGGTGAGGATGTAAAAGGGGTTGACCTCGAAGTTAAAAAAGGAGAAATTGTTGGCATAGGCGGGCTTGCAGGCCAGGGAAAGCTTGGCATAGCTAATGGAATAATGGGCATCTACCCTGCAAAAGGAGAAGTTCTCTTTGAGGGCAAGCCGCTCAAAATGAATGACCCCAAAGGTTCAATCACAGCCGGGCTTGGGTTTGTCAGTGAGGATAGACGAGGAATAGGTCTTCTGCTTGAAAGTTCAATTGAGCTGAATACAGTATTTACTTGTATGCAGATAAAAAATTCCTTTTTAAAGCGCGTTGGCCCAATAAAATTCAAAGACACAAAAAAGATTCGCGCGCATACAAAAAGAATGATTAAAGAGCTTGATATCCGCTGCACATCTTCAGAACAGCGTGTAGGCAGCCTTTCAGGCGGCAACCAGCAGAAGGTCTGCCTTGCAAGAGCACTCACACAGGAGCCTAAGCTTCTATTAGTGAGCGAACCGACGCGTGGAATTGATGTAGGCGCAAAAAGGCTTGTTTTGGATCACATGAAAAAGCTTAATGAAGAACAGGGAATTACAATAGTAATGACATCTTCAGAACTTGCAGAGCTAAGAAGTATCTGCGATAGAATTGCTATTATTTGTGATGGCAAGGTGGAAGGAATTCTGCCTCCAGATGCGTCGGATGCTGATTTTGGCTTGATGATGTCCGGCAGTAAACGAACAAATACAGAACAAGGGGCGATACACAATGTCTGAATCAGTTGCAGAAAGACACACAGCCGATGCATCTGCCAAAAAGATAGGCTTGCCTACTATAATAATCGGCATCTTCTTTTTGATAGTGTTAATTGCAGCACTGATAATTCGTTTGCCGATGCCTGTTTTAATAAGCGACCTGTTAAGGCGGTTTGGCATGAACGGGCTTCTTGTACTTGCAATGGTTCCTTCAATACAATCCGGGACAGGGCCAAATTTTGCACTTCCTATTGGGATAGTTTGCGGACTTTTAACAATTGTTTCAGGCATTGAATTCGGTCTGGTTGGGATATGGCTAATTCTTTTCGCCTGCATTGCGGGAACAGCTTTGGCAATTGCTGCAGGATATTTGTATGGAAAGCTTCTCAACTCAATAAAAGGCGCAGAAATGATGATTGCGACATATACAGGCTTTTCTATAGTAGCATTAATGTCGCTTGTATGGCTGATGGTACCCTTTGCAAGCAAAAAGATGGGTTGGCTTATGGGCACAGGCTTGCGCGAAACAATACAGCTTGATGCTGTAGGTGCAGACTCTATAATAAACAAATTTTTAATGTTCACTATTTTCGGCATTAAAGTGCCCACAGGGCTGCTTTTGGTTTTCTTTGTATTTTGTATTCTTATGTGGCTGTTTTTTAAAACGAAGACTGGCATAGCTATAATGGCCGGGGGCATTAACCCAAGGTATGCCCAAGCATCCGGACTGAATACAGATAAATACAGAATAATCGCAAATATAATTTCAACTGTTCTTGCAGCGCTTGGCATAATCCTCTTTTCGCAAAGCTACGGCTATGCGCAGTTGTATTTAGCGCCCCTTAATATGGCTTTCCCTGCAGTTGCTGCAATACTAATAGGCGGGGCCACCGCTTCACGGGCAAGTGTTAGCAATGTTATTATCGGTGTATTCCTGTTTCAGGGTCTCTTGACAACTTCAATGCCTGTAGCTAATCAGCTCTTTATCGGAACAGACCTTTCAGAAATCATCCGTATGGTTATACAAAACGGAATTATCTTATATGCGCTTACTCAGGTTAAGGGGGTTGCCAAGCAATGAAAAACAGCAGGATTATCCTTTCCGGCAAAACAAAGAATATGCTAGCCGACAATATGGTACCAATAATATTTATTGCCTTTACATTGCTTGGGTTTGCTGTAGCTCGCGGCGTGCCAATGAGCTTCTTCCTAACTGAGCTTTCGGGTCGCTTTTATCGCAACGGCTTCCTTGTGCTCTCCCTCATTATTCCCGTTGTTGCAGGCTTAGGGCTAAACTTTGGGATTGTGGTTGGTGCAATGAGCGCACAGCTTGCTCTCATTATTGTAAGATACTTTTTTATAGAAGGCTTTGGCGGCCTATTACTCTGCTTTGCCATATCCACTCCTATAGCAGCCTTTTTTGGTTATCTCACAGGCAAGCTCTATAACAAAACACGCGGTCAGGAAATGATTGCAAGCCTGATTGTCGGGTTCTTTGCTAACGGTATTTATCAGTTTTTGCTGCTTTTTGCTGTAGGTGTGATTATTCCGGTACCTGCAACCCACCCAATGATAAAAACCGATGGTGTCGGAGTCCGAATGACTGTTGATATGGGAAGCCTAAAGTATTCGTTAGAATCTGTGCTTGAAGTGTCTTTTGTTTGGGCGGTGCTCGTTGTTTCTATACTATATCTCGCTTATATGCTCTGCAAGTACCTTAGAGCTAAGCAAATGCCTTTGGCCGTTTCAGGCGGCAAATACTCATTTGTAGGTATGGCAGCGCTTGTGCTTTGCATAGCAATAAGCTTAATATCAATAATTACAAACAATAGCCTGATGACAGTTAAAAGAATCCCTGTTCTCACTATCGCTTTAATTGCTATGCTTGCTGTTTTTACTAAACTAATTATGAAAACTAAGCTTGGGCAGGACTTTCGGAGCATTGGACAAAGCCAGCATATAGCACAAACTAACGGAATTGACGTTGATAAAACACGCATTATAGCAGTTATCATTTCAACGGTTTTAGCTGCCTGGGGTCAATTGATTTATCTTCAAAACATGGGCACCCTTAATACATACGGCGCACACAATCAAATAGGCATGTTTTCTGTTGCCGCGCTGCTTGTTGGCGGAGCTTCTGTTTCTAAAGCTACAGTTAAGCATGCGTTTGCAGGGACTTTACTGTTTAACTCCATGTTTATAATGTCTCCTGAAATCGGGCAGGCGCTATTTGGCCAGGCGATTCTTGGAGAGTACTTCAGGACATTCATGGTCTATGGCGTAATCGGCTTGGCGCTTGGGTTATATGTATGGAATGCAAACCGCAAAGCGGGGCTCACCCTTGACCCAGACACTGTTGAGACCAGAACCTCAATTTAAGGAGAAACTTCAATGAAGCAAATTAGATTAAAAAAAGTCGCCCTTAATATGCAACAGATGGGGATTGAGCAGCTTATAGTCAGTGACCCACTTTCAATCTTTTATTTAACGGATATTTACCTCGACCCCGGTAAGCGGCTATTTGCGCTTTTAATAAAATCTGATGCAAGCGCAACATTATTTTTAAACCGGCTGTTCCCCATTAAAGAGCAGCCTGGTCTAACAACCTTATACCATAGCGATGGAGATGATGCAGTTGCAATGCTTGCTGAGCATTTAGCTGATAGTGTGCTTGGCGTTGATAAAACATGGCCAGCAAATTTCCTGCTTAAACTAATGGAAAAACGACATGCACTCAGGCCAGTCATAGGGTCCCAAGCAGTAGATAATGCCCGAAGATACAAAGATGCGGAAGAAATCGGCCTTATGCGCAAAGCCTCAGCGCTAAATGATGCAGTTATGGCTAAAGCCATATCAGCTTTAAAAGATGGGATAACAGAGCGGGAGCTGGCCGGGATTATCAGCAATCTTCATGTTGAGCATGGTGCGGATTCTGCACAGAGCCAGCTCGTCTGCTATGGGGTTGGCAGCTGCGAACCTCATCATGAGCCGGGGTTTGCTGCTGTTTCTAAAGGCGATAATGTTCTGTTGGACATATTTGCGCCTGTTAACCGCTATTGGTGCGATATGACGCGAACAGTCTTTTATAAATCAGCAAGCAAAGAACAGCTAAAGGTTTATGATGCAGTAAAATCAGCAAATCTTGCAGGCATTGCTGCTGTGCGCCCGGGCGCAACAATGGCTTCAATAGATTATGCAGCGCGCAAAGTAATTGAAGAAGCAGGCTATGGGAAGTTCTTTACCCATAGACTTGGCCATGGGATTGGTCTGGATGTTCACGAACCGCCGGATTGCAGCAGTGTAAGCGAAGCAATAGCTGAGCCAGGCATGTGTTTTTCTATTGAACCAGGCATATATCTCCCAGATATGTGGGGCGTAAGAATAGAAGACTTAGTGGTTGTGACAGAAGACGGAGTCGAGGTGTTCAATTCATATACTAAAGAACCCCAAATCATAGGATAACGCCCTTGGCTTGGCTAATTCGATACATTATGGCCGTAAAATATGGGGAGCGAAAAACGCTCCCCTTTAACTTAAGAAATTGTGAGGCCTGGGGCTAACCGAGGTATTCTTTAGCCTTTTCTTCGCCTCTTAACACGCGGAGCGCACCTTCTGCCAATGCTTTAAGCTCATCTTCCCCAGGATACACATTAACAGGGGCAATG
>JAKJBL010000056.1 GCA_022707005.1 Bacillota bacterium
GCGCTCATACGGATACAGGCGGCTGCATCTTGGGAATGACTTGATGGGTTCAATAGGTACCCCTATAATTGCAGTTGAGGGAGGGATGGTGCAAGAGCTCGGGTGGAACAGATATGGGGGCTGGCGAATTGGCATACGCAGCCATGACGGCCTTCGTTACTACTACTATGCGCACTTGCGTAAGGGGCACCCGTATAATAAATTGCTCCAAAAGGGCGATGAAGTATATGCTGGAGATGTAATAGGTTATTTAGGCATGACAGGTTACAGCACAAAAGAGAATGTCAATAACATTAAGGTGCCTCACCTGCATTTTGGGCTTCAGCTCATTTTTGATGCAAGCCAAATTAACGGAGTAAACCAAATATGGATTGATGTTTACAATATTGTGCGCTTGCTTGGCCGCAACAGAATGCCTGTCAAACAATCTACGGAAAAGGGAGAGCATGTGCGGGCAGACGGCTACGAGCAGGGGATGGGAGGAAGGTAAGGGTTTGCAAGTCTACAGCATAGCGCTGCCATTTGGCTGATTTGCATTGCTGCAGGCTTGCTAAAAGTACAGGCAGCGCGTATCATTATTTATATATGGAACAAGCGACTTGTGTAAAAAGGGCTGCAGCTCTAATAAATGAGTTTTGCAAAAGTAAAAGAAGAAGTTTTTTAATTGGGATTTCTGGCGGGCCTGATTCTGTAGCTTTACTGCATATTATTCTTGAATTAAAAGCGCAGGGGCAGGTCGAGGAGCTTTATGCTGCGCACTTGCACCATGGAATAAGGCAAAGCGCTGATGAAGATTTGGCTTTTGTGCGCGACAAATGCAGGGACTTGGGCATTGCACTTTTTGAAGAGCAGATAAATGTGCCCGAACTGTCAGCCAAAACTAGAACAACTCTTGAAGCTGCTGCGCGAAACGCACGCTACTCCTTTTTAGAGCGCGCGAGGGCGGCTTCAGGCGCAAGCTTTATACTCACCGCTCACCACATGGGCGACCAGGCTGAGACAGTGTTGCTGCATTTGCTTAGGGGCACAGGGTTAAGCGGGCTTTGCGGAATGCGTCCTGCAACTGGCGTGCTCTTAAGGCCGCTACTCACAACGCCAAAAAGCGAACTAATGGAGTATTTAAGCCTCAATAACCTGGCATTTAGAGTTGATGAAACAAATCTTGAACCCTGCTGTATGCGCAACCGCATTCGCCTTGAGCTTTTGCCGCTATTGGAGCACGAATATAATCCCTCAATTATTAAAAGTATCTGCAGCATGGCAGACCTGCTTGCACAAGACGACGCGTATTTGGATTTGCTTGCTGAAAAAGCGCTTGAAGAAGCAGCCCTTCCTTCTTGCGGCTATAACCGCTATAAGCTTTCAAAGCTTGAGAAGCCTTTAAAAAGCCGTGCTGTGCGGCTTGCACTCGAGAAAAAGGGTGCGCTTTATGATTTGCAGCGCGGCGGCATAGAAAGTGTCTGCAGTCTGCTTAACGCAAAAACAGGCGCAGTACGGGCGCTGCCAAGAAGAATGCAGGCAAGAACAAGTTATGAGGCGCTTTTTCTCGAAACGCTGCCCAAGGGCAATGCCGAAGCTTTTGAAAAGCCTTTTTTATTTCCCGGGGAAACAGAAACACCTGCCGGACGGTTTATCGCCTCCTGGGCTGAAGAATTGAAGTTGGGTGAAGGCGCAGCTGTTGCATATATTGATGCAGATGAACTTTCTTGCTTCAAAGCGCTTGTCTTAAGAAGGCGTTTGCCCGGGGATCGTTTCCACCCGCTTGGTGCGCCGGGTCCGCGCAAGCTCAAAGCATATTTAATAGATAAAAAATTCCCTAAAGCTGAGCGTGAAGTGCCGCTTCTAGCCTCAGGCTGTGAAGTGCTGTTTTTCCCCGGAGGCACAGTTTCAAACAGCCTGCGTGTCCGCAAAACAACAAAGCGCATTTTGCGCGTTGAGTTCTTAAAAAATGAACCGTAAGGCTAAATACTTTACCAACAAAAATAGGATAATACGAAAGGGGCAGGTATATGTGTGCGCAGTTTTATGAAGACATGGAAGAAATCCTTTTGGAAAGTGACGCCATACAGGCGCGCATTAAGGAACTTGGAGAGCAGATTTCTGCTGACTACGCAGGTAAAGAGGTCATCCTGATTTGCATCCTTAAGGGCGCTGTAATATTCTTTTCTGATTTGGCGCGGTCTTTAAAAGTGCAGTGCCAAATGGATTTTATGGGGATTTCAAGCTATGGCGATGGAACAAAGACTTCAGGCATAGTGCGTATAGCAAAAGATATTGACTGCAGCATTACTGATAAGCATGTGCTCATTGTTGAGGATATAATGGATAGCGGTCTGACGCTTAATCATTTGACTCAACTTTTAAGCTCGCGCAACCCTGCGAGCATGAAGATAGTCTGCCTGCTCGATAAACCCGAGAGGCGTGAATGCGTAATTGCCCCTGACTATTGCGGGTTTATTATACCCAATAAATTTGTTGTCGGCTATGGACTCGACTATTTGGGGAGATATCGCCACCTTTCTTATGTGGGTGTGCTTAAACCTCAAGTGTATACACCTTAAATTCACATAACCGCCGCATTTTAGTGCGGGTTTTTGCGCAAGCTTTGATTGAATGAGGTATTCCTGTATGATAAACTATTCAAATGGCAGCAGGAATCCTGTTTGCCTGCAGTTTGCGGGGCGTCGGTCTAAGCCGATGGCCTCAGGAGGATTTGATACGTGAAGAGAAGCTTTAGAACGCCTATCATTTATTTAATAATACTTATTGCCATCATCCTTATGGCTACAAATTTGGACCCGGTCGGCTCCTCTCCGGAAGTGCTGGAGTATAGTGAGTTTTTAGAAGCTGTCCGCGCTGATAAAGTCGCTGCAGTTCAGGTTACTGTACGCGAGCTTGCCGGTATTTATAAAGGCAGTTCCTTTACGAAAGAACAGCTGCCAAACAGGTCGGATTTTACAGTCATTATTCCTTCGCTCGAAACTTTTGACCGTGATATGTCTGTAATTGCGGTAAAACTAAACCCGGAGTTAAGCGTTGAAGCTGTTACGAGCGCTGACTACCCTTTCGACTATAAATCGAGCCTGCCAAAGGAACCGTCCTTCCTTGAAGCAATGCTCCCTTATTTGCTCATATTTGGAGCGCTTGGAGTGTTCTATTACTTTATGATGCAGCAGCAGGGCGGCGGCAGCAAGGTTATGAACTTCGGAAAATCCCGCGCGCGTATGCAGACTGAAGGACAGAACAAAGTCACATTTGAAGATGTGGCAGGCGCTGACGAAGAAAAGGAAGAGCTAAAAGAAGTTGTGGAGTTCATGCGTGATCCTGGTCGTTTTAACGAAATCGGTGCGCGCATACCTAAGGGTGTTCTGCTTATAGGGCCGCCGGGCACAGGAAAAACGCTCCTTGCAAAAGCAGTTGCAGGTGAAGCGAAAGTGCCGTTCTTTTCGATTTCAGGCTCTGACTTTGTAGAAATGTTTGTTGGCGTTGGCGCAAGCCGTGTGCGTGATTTGTTCAATACAGCAAAAAAGAGCACGCCTGCAGTCGTTTTTATAGACGAAATAGACGCTGTAGGCAGGCAACGCGGTGCAGGCATGGGCGGCGGCCATGATGAGCGCGAACAGACGCTAAACCAGCTTTTAGTTGAAATGGACGGCTTTGCTGCAAATGAGGGGATAATTGTCCTTGCTGCAACAAACCGCCCCGATATTCTTGACCCTGCGCTTTTAAGGCCTGGAAGGTTTGACAGGCAAATTACAGTTCACTACCCTGATGTTAAAGGCCGCGAAGCAATTCTTAAGGTGCATTCACGCAACAAACCGCTTGCAAAAGAGGTAGACTTGGCAGTGCTTGCAAAACGCACCCCTGGGTTTACAGGAGCTGACCTTGAAAATGTGCTCAACGAGGCAGCTATACTTTCCGCTCGCGTGCACAAAAAAGAAATTTCAATGGAAGAGCTCGAAGAAGCAATTACCCGGGTTGTTGTAGGTCCGGAAAAGAGAAGCAGGGTAATAACAGAAAAAGACAGACGGATTACCGCATACCATGAAAGCGGCCATGCCATAGTTTCGCTTAAGCTTCCAAATTGCGACCCGCTGCATGAGGTTTCTGTCATACCCCGCGGGCTTGCTGGTGGCTATACAATGACCCTGCCTAAAGAAGATATGATGTATGTTACAAAAAGCAAGCTGGAAGACCAGATTGCGATGCTGCTTGCAGGCCGTGCAGCAGAAACCATCCGCCTTGGCGACATAAGTACTGGTGCGCATAACGACCTGCAGCGCGCAACTGAAATTGCCAGGAAGATGGTTATTGAATACGGAATGACTGAAGCAGTAGGTCCGATGTTTTTGGGCGGTGCAACAGAAGTGTTCATTGCAAAGGATTGGGGACACCAACGGAATTTCTCCGAAGATGTGGCAAGCAGAGTAGATATAGAAATTCGCCGTATCCTTGATGCGCAGTATAACCGCGCAGCTCAATGCATTGAAGAAGACTTAGACGCGCTTGACAGGGTTGCCAAAGCGCTGGTTGAACATGAACGCCTCGATGGCGATACGTTTGCTAAGCTTTACAGAGGCGAACCTGTTGAAATTAACGGTAGTGATAAATCTCAAGAACCTCTGCCTGAAGGCGGCGTTTTAGAAACCTCTGACGATACGCCACATACCGAGGATGCTTAAAAAAGCGGAGGTTTAATACAGATTGAGCCGTTTTCTCAAGCGCAGGGGCGGCTCGTTTTAAAAAAGGGGTATTGCGATGGAGCTTAAGGCTGGAATGACGGCAAAAGCGGAACTCTTAGTTGATAAAACCTGCACAGCGGATGTTTGGGGCAGCGGAAATTTAGAAGTGCTCTCTACCCCGCGGCTTATCGCCCTTATGGAGCAGGCAGCCACAGAAGTGCTAAAAGGCAGGCTCGAAGAGGGTATGACGTCCGTAGGTACAAGTATAAAAATGTCACATACTGCGGCTACGCCAATTGGGCTTACCGTATGGGCTGAGGCTAAGCTATTATCTTTTTCTGGACGCACATTTGAATTTTATATAAAAGCTTTCGATGAAGCAGGCTCAATTGGTGAAGCAGAGCATACTCGCGCAGCAGTTAAAATTGAGCGTTTTATGGAAAAGGTTCTGGCAAAACGCAAATGAATTTAAAAATGGACCTTCATTGCCACAGCATATATTCAGATGGCACTGAAACTCCGGCAAATGTGGTGCGCCTTGCTGCAAAAGCGGGGGTTGGATTGTTTGCGCTTACAGACCACGACACGCTCTTAGGCGTGTCCGAAGCAGTTGAGGCAGGCAGAGAGCACGGGGTTCGCGTGCTGCCCTCAATTGAAATGGACACAGAAAGCCCTTTTGAACTGCATATACTCGGGCTTGATGTAGATATAGATAATGCTGCCTTAACATCCGCGCTTCTTTTAGCTAAGAACAGGCGAAGCGAGCGCAACAGCAGGATTTTAAAAACCCTTAAGAGCGCAGGGTTTAATATATACCCGTACTTTAAAGAATCCTTTGGCAGCACAACAAGATTTAACATTGCCTGCGCTCTCGTTGACTCTGGGCATGCAAGTACAATTTCAGACGCCTTCGCAAGGTTTCTTGAGCCGGGGACACTTGGGTATTTTGAGCTTGAACGGCCGTCTCCTGCCGAGGTTATTGAACTGATTAGGGGAGCAGGCGGCATACCTGTGCTTGCGCACCCATGCAAGCTTAAAGCGAACCCTCATAACGTAGTTATGCAGTTGGCAGCGCAGGGTTTAATGGGGCTTGAAGCATATTATCCAACCTCAACCAAAGGGCAAATTGAACTTTTTGTAAGCCTTGCCTCAAAATACGGGCTTATTATAACAAGCGGCAGCGATTATCACGGAGCAAACAGGGATATTCTGCCAGGCACAGCCTGGGAGGATAACGCCCTGTTGAACAAAAGCGCCCGGTTATTTATTAGTCGTCACTGCAAAACATTCGTGTAGATTCTTTTACAGCCTTAACCTTGAAGAATTGCAGTAACTCTGTTATAATGCACTTGAATATGAAGGCGAACTTGCACAATATAACTAACGGACATGCTGTTGCGGCAAGAAAGGGAGAATATAAGGCATGAGTTCGGGCGGGGGTACCATAAAGATTTTCGCGGGGCGCACTGGCATACCGTTTGCCAAAAGGATGTGCGCATACCTTGGGGCACAACTAGGTGACGCAGAAACAATCGTATTCACCGAAGGCAATATTTTTGTACGTATAAATGAATCAATTCGCGATAAGGATGTATATATAGTTCAGCCTATAAGCAGGAAGCCCAACGATGAATTCGTTGAGCTTCTTTTTTGGATTGACGCATTCAGGCGTGCAAGCGCAGATTCCGTCACTGCGATAATACCTTATTTCAGCTATGCTAAAGGCGATAAAAAGGACGAGCCTCGTGTTTCAATTCGTGCGCGTGTATGCGCTGAATGTATTGAGCTTGCAGGCGCTGACCGTGTTATCACAATGGATTTGCACAGTCCGCAGGTGCAGGGCTTCTTTAAAAAGCCGGTTGACCATTTATATGCGCAGTCCCTGCTTTGCGAGTGTCTGCGCCGCATGAATCTTGTTAATGAGAACCTTGTTGTGGTTTCTCCTGATGCCGGTTTTGCAAAGCGGGCGCGGCAGTTTGCAAGCGAGCTTGGCACGCCTGTAGCAATCGGCGATAAAATGCGTTCAGGTCATGATGAAAACGCAAAAATCCTTGAGATTATAGGTGAAGTCAAAGGCAAGGATTGCGTAATTGTTGATGATTTTTCTATTTCTGGAGGCACGCTCATTGATGTTGCGCACGGCTTAAAGGATAAAGGCGCGAAGCACATATATGCTGCGCTTTCTCATAATGTGCTTAACGCAGAAAGCATAAAGCGCATAGAGAAAAGCCCGATTGAACTTTTGCTTTCAACAGATACAGTTGAATGCCCGGAAGCTGAAGGCTCAGAAAAGATTAAAATTATATCAGCAGCTCCGATGTTTGCACAATCCGTTAAAATAATACATGACCGTGCGCCTATGAGCAGCCTATTCAGGCGCGAATTTACAAAGCGCATGCTTGATATGAGTTTTGCGGAGCAAATCACATTGTTAAAGGGCTAATTAGAATATCTGCTTATACATTACTTATGGATGCCTCATCTTGGCTGGTGGCATCCATAATTTCTTTAAGAAGTTTTTTGCTTAAGCTTTTTAACACAACTTCATAAGCGTTGTCTATCATGTGTTTAACAACTTCATCCGGCACATCGCCATCAAGATATAAAGAGTTCCAATGCTCCTTATTCATGTAATAGCCGGGTACGATAAAGCTGTATTGTTCCCGCAGTGCGAAGCCGTAAATTGGGTCTAGCTTAAGCGTAAATATTGGCTTATTCTCCTTGTCGCCCCCAAGCATGGCAAATAGTTTGCCTTTTACAGTGTAACGAAAAGCATCCCATTCCGGTTTGTACTCCTTTTCTGCCGCTTTTTTACTAAGGCAATAGCTATCAAGCCAAGGATACTTCATAAAAAGCCCTCCAGTTTTGTTTTGTTATCAGTGTATCCTGCAGCCAAGCACAATTCAAGCACCAGCCTTTTATTCTGATACTAAGTAATGGTTCGTGGTATAATATGCGAAGTTAAAGATAGCTTTTGGAGAATGCGTTGTTTATTGCTGATTTTCATATACATTCAAAGTACTCAATGGCTACAAGCAAGGCGTGCGTTCCTGAAGCGCTTGATATTGCTGCGCGCCAAAAGGGGCTTGCGCTTATAGGCACTGGCGATTTTACGCATCCTGCTTGGCGTGCAGAGCTTGAAGAAAAGTTTGTGCCTGCAGAAGAAGGGTTATATGTGCTTAAAGCAGACCCACCTGCGCATAACGGAGGGTTTCCAAACAGCCCGAAAACAAGGTTTGTTATAACAGGGGAAATAAGCTCTATATACAAAAAGGATGGGCGTGTGCGCAAGGTGCACAGCCTGATTATACTGCCAAGCCTTAAAGCTGCAGATGCACTTGCAAAAAGGCTTGAAGCGCTTGGCAATATTCACTCTGACGGCAGACCCATTCTTGGCCTGGACAGCCAAAAGCTCTTAGAGTTGACACTTGATGTTGCTGAAGATGCAATTTTTGTGCCAGCGCATATCTGGACGCCCCACTTTTCGCTGTTTGGCGCATATTCCGGCTTTGAGAGCATAGAGGAATGCTTTGGAAACCTAACACAAAATATTTTTGCGCTTGAAACAGGGCTTTCATCAGACCCTTCAATGAACTGGAGGCTTAGCGGGTTGGACAGATTCACGCTTATCTCCAACTCGGATGCGCATTCTCCAAGCAAACTCGCGAGGGAGGCAAATATGTTTGAGTCCGCCCTATCATATCCCGCTATATACAGGGCGCTTAGATATCGTGAAACAAATGAATTCTTGGGCACGATAGAGTTTTTCCCAGAAGAGGGGAAATACCATTGCGATGGGCACAGGAACTGTGGGGTTTGCTTTACACCGGCAGAGACTATTAAGGCAGATGGGGTTTGCCCGAAATGCGGCAAGAAACTGACGCTTGGCGTGCTGCATAGAATTGAATCGCTTGCAGACAGACCTCTGGGCAGCAAGCCAAAACATGCTCAAAGATTTGAAAACCTTGTTCAGCTAAACGAGGTCATTGCTGCAGCGACCGGGTTTGCAGCTTCAGGCCCGAGGACACAAAGATTGCTCAACAGCCTGGTAAAGGAGCTTGGTTCGGAACTTCATGTGCTGCGTGAAGCATCTCTAAGTGATATCGAAGCTATCGGCGGCGCTTTAATTGCAGAGGCAATTCGAAATGTGCGGCTCGGGAACTTAAAAATCCAGCCTGGATATGATGGCTTGTATGGAAAGATTAATATTCTGTAAATCTAAGTCATAGCCCTGCAGCATCAAAGCAGAGCCTAATAAATTTACAGCCGCTTAAGTGCAAAGCCAAATAACGCCAAGCCCAACAAGCACCGCACAGACGAACAACGCAATAACCCATATAGGCAGGACGCATAAAAGGATTAGCGAAGCTGCAATTATTAGCGCAGCCCCGCAGATATCCTTTTTTGGTTTTCGCTTGCGGCGGCGCACACATGCATATGCACATGGGTCTTTGCACCAGCATACCTTCCAAATAAGCATCAGATTCTCCTTAAGCTGCTTTCCGTTTATATATTAATACGGGAAAACTCAAGAGAACGTGCCGGTCACTACTTGTGGAGCTTTAGAATACTTTGGAATATAATGCACTTTAAGGAGGCGGCAAATGAAGCCGATAATCGTAGAACTTAAGGATGTGCGCCTCATTTATCATGATCCCCAAGCAGAGATGCTTGCAATAGATACCTTAAACTTAACTGTCCGGGAAGGCGAGTTCGTAGCCGTAGTAGGTCCTTCGGGAAGCGGCAAAACCTCAATGCTCAGCCTTCTTTGCGGGCTGATAACCCCAACATCCGGAACAATCCGCCTAAACGGGCGGGAGATAATGGTTCCCGGCGAGGGAATAGGGTATATGCTGCAGAGGGATCACCTTTTGGACTGGCGTGATGTTGAAGGGAATGTCTTGCTCGGGTTAGAGGTCAAGCATATGCTTAATCAAGAAACGCGCAGCCGTGCCATGGAACTGCTTAACAGATACGGCCTGCATGACTTTAGGAAGAACTATCCACGCCAGCTCTCAGGCGGAATGCGCCAGAAGGTTGCGCTTATACGCACACTCGCGTTTGACCCAGACCTGCTGCTTTTGGATGAACCCTTTTCCTCACTGGATTACCAAAGCAGGCTTAGGGTTTCGGATGAAATGCATGAAATAATTAAGGATGAGCACAAAACGGCGATACTTGTTACGCACGATATTGCAGAGGCGATTTCTATGGCAGACAGAGTAATAGTCTTCACGGAAAGACCTGCAAGTGTTAAACGAGAATTATCGATTAAGCTAAGTGCCCCCCCATCGCCTATATTAAGGCGCCAAGCTCCGGAGTTCCGCGGCTATTTTGATCTTATATGGAAGGAGCTTGATAATGGTGAGCAGCAAACAGGAATACAGCTTAGAACATCAGTATTATCTGAAGCGAATTAAAAGGCAAAAGGCGCTTGTCATAGCCCTGCGATATATTTTGCTCATCGGAATCTTTGTGCTGTGGGAAGTTGCCGCGCGCCAGGGCTGGATTGATGCGTTTATAACAAGCA
>JAKJBL010000057.1 GCA_022707005.1 Bacillota bacterium
TAGTTTACCGCCTAACCAAAAAGTCGCTTCTGCAAAAAGCGAAATCGAGCGTGCGCTGCAGCAAAAACATAAGGACGAAACAGCTTTAGTTGAAGCGCACATCAGGGCGCTTTTACCGCCAGCGCTTGATGC
Source organism: Bacillota bacterium (assembly GCA_022707005.1). Lineage (GTDB taxonomy): Bacteria > Bacillota > Clostridia > Christensenellales > CAG-138 > JAKJBL01. The sequence goes on from JAKJBL010000057.1 coordinate 133, forward strand.
AATCACGCCTGAAGGCTGCTTTTCGCCGTCTGCTGCGCTTGCATGCATAACCCATTCAATCAATGCGCTTGAAACAGGCAAGCTTATAAGAGAAACCCAGGCCGGTTTTTCGTTTACAGCTGCGGTTATTGAAAACGAAGGCCTTGTTTTGGCTGCAGATTTAGAATGAGCGAGCAGCAGGCGGATTATTTCTACCCGCGCAAACTCGTGCTCATGGCAATAGGCTTTGGCTCAGGCATTGCGCTTGGCAAGCTTTTGCTTGGCCCTTTAGCTTATGCTGTTGTTCTTCTCGGTTTGCTTTTTGCGCTTTTAGCTCATCTTTTTCAGCTTAAGTATGCAGCGCTTGTATTGCTTATGTTTGCCTTAGGCCTTTTTAGGCTTGAGCTTGCCTACCCCACCCTTCCTCCGCCCAGCGCTTCGTGTGAGCTTACAGGAAAAGTAGCGCTGCCGCCTGAATATAAGGCAGCTAACATAAAGGTAGTGCTTCGCGATGCCGCCTGTAACGGCCACCCTGTTGATGGCCGCGTACTGCTTACGCTTAAAGATTCAGCCAATAGGCAAAGACTTAGCTGCGGAGATACTATCCGCACAACCGCATCTCTCAGCCTGCCGCAAGGGCAGCGCAATTTCGGCGGTATGGATATGCGCTTTTACTATTTTACAAAGGGAATCGTTGCAACTGCGTTTTCAAACACAGGAATATACTTTATTGAGCCAGGCAAAAAAAGCATACTTGATAGAATCTTAGAACTTCGAGAAAAGAACACCAGCACATTGGTTGCTCTTATTGGTGCAGAAAACGGCGCTCTTGCAGCGAGCATGCTCCACGGCGGCACGCAAAGCATGACACCAAATGTACTTTCAGATTTTCGAACAGCAGGCATTGCGCACTTGCTTGCTGTATCCGGGCTCCACGTAGGTCTTCTCGTTGGCGCTTTGCTCTTTTTGCTAAGGCGTTTTAGTCTAAAGCTGCAATTTACTGCTGCAGCATGCTTTTTAATCATTTACAGCATTTACACAGCTTTTTCAGAAGCAACTGTCCGTGCTTCGATTATGGCGCTGAGTTTTCTCTTATCTGAGCTTCTGTTGAGGCGGCCAGATTCGCTTTCATCGCTTGCGCTCGCCTTTTTGCTTATACTTGCGGTTTCACCGTTTTCCCTCTTTTCTGCAGGTTTTCAGCTCTCGTTTAGCGCTGTGCTTGGGCTCCTGCTTTTGTATCCGCCAATAAAAGCTTTGCTATTAAGCCTGCCTGAGCCTGCTGCAGATGCACTTTCCGTAAGCGTGAGTGCAAGCATCTCAACAATGCCTGTTTCAGCTGCGCATTTTAAGAGCCTGCCTATACTTGCTGTATTTGCAAATTTATTGGCAGTACCTCTTGCTTCGCTTGCAATCCTGCCTGCATTTGGCGCGCTGCTCATATACCCTGTTCTGCCCAAAGCTGCAGCGTTCGCTGCAAGTATAACAGGCGTTACGCTAAACATGATGCGCGCAGTCGCATCGCTTGCCTCAAAGCCAGGCAGCTTAACCATTGCCGCACCTTCTTTAGGCGCGTGTCTTATGTTCTTTTGCAGCAGCGCGTTTGTTTCAAAATATTTTCGGGGCGCAAAAAAGGAAAAGCGCCTGCTTTTTGCTTCTACTATTATACTCACTGTGCTTCTTTGGGCGCTCCCCCCTCTCCTGCGCCCGGCAGAGTTTTTAACCGTACTTGATTTGCCTTCAGGTTATGCGCTCCATTTACGCGAAAACGGCAAGGATATGCTCTTTGGTACAAGCGAGGCGCTAAAAAGCAGCCAGACCCAATATTATATAGAGGCGCTCTGCCTTAAGACTTACGAAACAGTCTGCACTGAAGACGAAAACACAGAGCTTTTGTTTAAGCGCAAGAAAGTTTATGTTGCGCATGGAAAAGTAATTTGTGAAGGGGAATGCTATGCCTTGGAACGTACAGGGCAGCTGACGCTGTTTTATAAGCAAAATAGGCTGTATGTGTCTGCTTATGCTTTGGATGAAAGATATGCTATACTTTATGAAAACCCAAAGCCCCGCATGAATCTGGAGGGAATATGGACTATGCACACTTCAACAAACTCCTTACAAAAGGCGAGATAAGCGGCATTTTCCTTTTTCATGTAAAGCAAAGCGCGCTCACAAACTTAATTGAGAGCATTGACCCGCTAAGCCGCGAATTTAACGTTGCACAGCTTTATGCACCTTCTGCAGCTGCAATAAAAGAAGCGTGCGAGCTGCTCCCTTTTTTATCGCACAGAAGGCTGATTATTTGCCGCAATATTCAAGAAGCAGAAGCGCGTGCGCTTTTTGACTATGCGAGAAATATGCCGGATACAACTACCCTCATACTTTATATGCGCGGGAAATGCGGAAGCGGGCTCGTAAACAAAGCTAAGGAAATAAATCGCGAGGTTATTTTTGAAAAGCTGACGGAGAGTGTCGCGCAGAGGTTCGTAAGCCAAACCTTAGCTAAGCGCGGCATAGAAGCTGAGCCTGAAGCTATCCGCCTCATTGTAGAAATGGTAGGCCTTGACGCTTCGGCGCTCCTGAACGAAACAACAAAAGCAGCAGATTATGTTGGCCCGGGTGCGCGCGTTACTGCAGCAGCTGTAAAAGAATGCGTTACATCGAATGAGGAATACGCTATTTTTAATATGCTCAATGAGTTTTTCTTCGGGAAAACGGAGCAGGGTCTTAGAATTTTTAAATACCTTGTAAATGACGATTCAAATAGTGCAATTGGCATTGCTCATTATTTAAGCGGGCAATGCAAAAATATGCTAAGCGCAAGACTCCTGCTAAATCAAGGCGCGAAAGAAAACCCGAATACGCTTGCAAAAGGGCTCAAGCTTAAACCCTATTCTGCTAAAATTGCGCTTGCAGGCGCAAAACGCCTTAAAACAGAAGAATTGAGGCAGGCGGTGCTGGATTTATGCGATATAAACTATCTTCAAATAAGCGGCCGCATGTCCGCAGCTCATGCGCTTGAACTTGCAGTGCTAAAATACTTTGCAGCTAAGTAAACCCCCGTCTACTCCTTCTTAAGCTCATCAATAAGCGCATACATCCGTTGCTGCTGCTCCCTTGTGAGCATAGGACCAAGCATGTTGGAAAGAGTCTCAAGCTGTGCGTTATTGAGCATTCCCTTTTGGCGCTGAATGCTTGCTTTGCGCATCAGTTCATCTATAAGTTCAGTTTCACTCTTGCCCTGATACTGCATAAATGTATTTTGCAAAACTGCCATTGTCTCAGGGTTGGCTGCTTCAGAAGCCTGCCGCATGAGTTCAGGGTTTTGTTTCATGCTTCTTAAATCCGGTCGTTTCATAGTTTCCCTCCATTGCATTGACTAATCTCATACTATGCAGGCTGCTGAGCCTAAGTGCACAACCGGCTTTGCTGCGCATAGTATAGATTAGAAAGAATAGGGGGTGGCCATATGGCCAGATATTCACCGCAATCGCTGCCAATGAGCGGCACACGTTCAACTGCTGAACAGCATGAGCAAAAAGACAGCGCGCCTAAGCTGGAAAACGCAATGGAAGATTCAGCTGAACCCTCAATCATGCTTGCCCAGCAAATTCGGCGTGAGCACGGAATGCAGGGTGTACGCGGGTTTGTTGTTGCAATGCGCGAGTACCTGCCTGCGTCGCACTACCGCGAGCTCTGCAGCGCTATGGGTGTTAGTGAAAATTTAAGACCTAAGCAGCCTGAAAGGGTTTATGAACAGGCACAGCCACCAAACGTGCAAAACGAAAATCCCCCGCACGCACAGCAGAATATGGGGAACCAGCTCCAAATGCTCCAGATGCTTACGCAGCTTATGAATATGCAGCAAAGCCCCGGCCAAAATGCGTTCGGCCAGGGCAGCAGTTCAGGCATGAATCCGTTAATGCTTGCGCAGCTTCTTAGCTCCATGCAGGGCAACAGGTAAGTAAAAGCTTATATCTTAATTAAAGGCAAACTCAGCCTTTTGTATACCTGCGTGCTTTTATAAACCCGTCTATTGTTTCGAGCAAAACAGCAAAACCCATTAACGCGACCATGATGGTTTGGATGCTTCTAAAGAAAAGCTGCATAAACGAGCCTGCCTCATGGAAGTTAGCTTCACATGCAGCGAGAAATGCCTCGTTTATTAACCCTTCTCTGCTCATTAACAAAGCCATGGCAGTAAAGCTTATCAGGTTTAAAACGAGCATGGCAATTGCGAGGCGGCTTGTATACCTTCCCTCATGGAGCTTAAAGCCTTCCTTGGCTGTACTTGCTGCAAATACAATTGCTGTAAGAGGCCACAGCCTTAAAAGAGTCTCCTGGTTAAACAAAGGGATGAACTGGCCGTTATGTAAAAGCATCCCGATTACCCATGGAGATGCAAACAGGAATGCCACTAAAAACACTAGGGAAAATGCAATCCCGAAAATGGGTTCTGCTCTCGTAATGCGTTCATCATGTTTTGGTACAGGCGGCAGGCTTGAGAGCGACTCATCGCTTTCGTTAAGCTTGATGCCCTTACGCTCAAAAAACGCAAACAGGATTGTTACAAACCCAAAGGCAAATATGCCGCCGTGTATTAAGCTGCCCAAATAACTAAGTATTGACAGAAATAGATTGGCGCCTTCGCCAAGGAGCGCAGAAATGGAGAATGCAATTAAAAGCCCGCCAGATACTGCAAGCAAAACGATTTTAAGCACAAATTTATAAGTACGATAATAGGGAGGGCCTATTAAAGCGGAATGCTTATCAGAGCTATACTTCTCCGACAGTCCACTTGGCGTGCCAAGTTCGGCAAGCACAACGCGGATGTCGTGTTCTGATGGCACAACCTCCCCGCAGCGCTGTTCAAGCATATCTAAAATAAGCTGGCGCAGTTCTTCCGCTATGTCTTTGCGCGCTTTATGCGGCAGCTTTTTTGTGACTGCGTAAATATATCTTTCCACTAAATCGAATTCAGCCATTGTCCGTTCCCTCCATTAAAAGTTCAATGCTCTTTACTAAAGCAAGCCAGTTCTTTTTTAAAGAAAAATACACCTGTGAGCCCATTTGGGTAAGCGCATAGTATTTGCGCGGCTTTGAACCGCTTGTTTCCCATTTGCTTTCAAGCACGCCCTGCCCCTCCAGCCGCCGCAAGAGGGGATAGAGCGTGTTTACTTCAACAGGAACTCCGCTTTTTGAAAGCAGGTTTACAAGGTAATAACCATAGACCGGCTTTTCAAGCTGCGAGAGCACCGCAAGCACAATACTGCCGCGCCTTAGCTCAAGCAAAAGGCCGGACAGAATCTCTTCCATTACTCAACCTCCTAAAATCTTATAATTAGATAATACTGTGCATCACACTATATGTCAATATCCAGAATATAATACTTACATAATTATTATGGATAGCGAAAATCGGCAAAAAAAGAACAGCCCTGCTGTTCCTGCCATGACCTTATTTATCCTGTAGCTTATTTACTTTTGATAAATATTCTTTTGAACCAAGGCATCCATTGTTTATACAGATGAACTCCGATAAGCCCTGCAAGAGCAAGACAAAGCAAAACACAAATCCATAATGCTTGTGAGCGCACTGGCTGAACTTCAGCCGTTGAACGCACATTTTCACTGACTGCGCTTTGAGCCTGCACTGCTTCGGGCATTTTTAGCGTATGAGAAATTACGGCATCATACTTATCAGTCTGCGCTTTAGCAAAAACCTCTGCGTCAGGTGCATCTACCTGTGCAAAAAATGAAACAGCATCGCCCTCGCTTAGCCTTTCACAAAGTACGACAAACCCGTCGTTGCCCAAAACTAACTCATATTCTACATCTGCGTTTTCAGGCACAGGCGCAGAATCTTTAAAAGCACCTTGTTTTGCATCTGCATCGTTTTGCGAAAACACAACGCTTTCTTGTATTAAGCGCATACCTTTTCCAAGTTTAACGCGCAAGGCAACCCATGTGTCTTGCTCGCCGCCTCGGCCGATTGTGAGCGTATATGCAAGCGTTTCGCCTTCACTTACTAAACTGCCTGCTTTTGGTGCACACGCCCAGTTTAGAACCCCACCAGCCTTTGCAGACGGAGCGCATATCAAGAAAACAGCTGTAAGCGCCATTGTAAATAATGGTTTATAAAAGACAGGTTTAAGCATGAAAGCTGTATTTGTTTTGCTATGCATTTTCGTAGAGCGCTGGTCTTCGCATATATCTAAACCCGCTTGACCAAGCTTCAGTAAGCACAACGCCGTTTCTGCTCGATGAGCTATGTGCTATAAGATAACTGCCGTCATCATTTCTGCCGACAACTATGCCTACATGGTTCATGGATGTTGCGCCTGGCGGGGCTTTAAACGCAAGGTCTCCTGGCAGCGCCTCATCATAGCCAAGAGAGCGTGAGTTATACCACTGGTTGCTTGAGCCGTTGCCAATTGCATCTATAATTGCAGGCTCGCCTGCTGCGTTAATGAAAACCCAGGTTACAAACCCGCTGCAGTCAAGCCCGAACTTGCGCACTAAACCTGCTGTTTTACTTCTTTCGGATGCAACTACTTTAGGTACCCCCCATAACGGGTTCCAGCCAAGAAACGGATATTTGCCGCCGAAGAAATAGCTTATCTGCCCTACAAGCGAATGCGCCTTCATAACAACTGCTTCACGCTGCATTGCAAGACCTGCAGGCAGACCCAAGCGGATTTCGTTTAAACGCTCCTCGCTTAAATCCTCAAAGGATGTATCCCCTGTAAGCGAGGCAAAGAGGCGTTGAAATTCAGGCTGCATAAGTTCATCAAGCTGAGCCGTACGTTCTGCATTAAGGCCGTATTCGCGAACCATTTCTTCGCTTGTGCGTTCGGTAAGTATGAGCTCGAGCTCGCCATCTTCAAAGTTGAATTTAAGCTCATGCATATTCCAAAACACTTCACTTAAGCCTTCAAACGAAATCTTTCTAAGGTTAAACAGGTCAAGCGGCTTCTCTACCTCAAGCGTGCTTAAGGCAACATAAACAGCAAGCACATGCGACCAGTTTGTAACTAGCGCAAGCGGCATTTCCTCAAGCTGCATTTTTGGCTGCGCTTCGTCAGCATCATCAGTTTCGTTTTCAACAAATACTGCTCTAAGAAGCCTGTGGCTTAGAGCATCTGGAAACGCGCCGAGCAAAAGCGAAATACGCTGTGAAAACTGTTCATTAAGCACTTGCATACGCTCCGCTAGCTCCGAGGCTATTTCGTTGCGGTATTGCATGTATTTTCTATACCGCGAGTCGCTTGTACCTGTAAGCGTGCTGCGCAATGGCTTTTCTTCTTCTTTTGGCTCAACAGTTATTGTGCATTCGCGAAAAACTTCTTCTTTGCTTTTGGGATGGATTGCGCCAAACGTTATTTTATATATGCCTGCAACATCTATGTTAAAGCCCCCATCATCAACAACCCGCACTTCAAGCGAATTTCCGAGTTCGTCATAAGCAAAGGCAGAGCGTTTTAAAGAAAAGAATTCGCCGCCTGCAGGGATGCTCCCATCAAAGACAATGAGGTAAACCATGTACGGTATAGGAGTAACCGTAGGCAACGGGCTTAGTGAAGGCGTAGGCTGCAGGGTTGGAGAAGGTGAAGCTCCCGGTGTAGAAGATGCCTCAGGTGTGCCCGTTGGCAGAGGTGTGCCCTGCCCCGGAGTTTGTTCAGGCTCATCAGTTTGAACAGGTGTTGATGTTGGTGCAGGGGTAGAGGTTGGCGCAGGAGTAGGGGTTGGAACCGGCGTTGGCGCCGGGGTAGGTGTTGGCTGCGGCGGCGTATTATCATCAGTAAATGCAAACAGCATAAAAGCGCCGGCAGCCCTAAGAGGCGCTGCAAATGCAGCAAAAATAAAAATTATTGCTAAAAGAGTTGAGGCAAGTCGCCTTAGCGCCATATTTCCCCCTTTTTAAGCTGATAATTGCGCCTGTCCTTAAATGTCTTGGTTAATGGTACCATATTCCTCACCTGGACTCAATTGGTGCGGGGGCCTGGCTAACTTTTTTACATCTATGTCACATCTTAATCGCTTTATTGCCGCTATGCGAAAACATACGCAGACTCAAGTTTAATAAAGCTGCTACCCCAAAATTGTTTGAACGCAAATAATATAATCATTGACATGGCGCGGCTTTTTTAGTATTCTTGCAAAAACGGGCAAGCAAATTACACACACCCTGATGTTTGACCTGTAAGGAGTTTAAACGCCGCATGCTGCATGCCTCACAAACTCATATTCCTAAATACTTAAGAAAACACTGGTGCTCTTAATGCCAAGTGTTTTTTTTTGCATTCGGACAGCAGATTTTAGCAGAAAAAGAGGATAAAATATGCTTAAAAACAAAAGCCTGATTTCCCCTGCTGATTTTAGTATCGAACAAATTGAAGAAGTTCTTGAACTCGCAGAACAGATTATTTTAAACCCTGGGTCGTATTCAGATTTATGCAAAGGCAAGCTGCTCGCAAGCCTTTTTTATGAACCCTCCACACGCACTAAGTTTTCATTCGATGCAGCTATGGAGCGCTTAGGCGGCAGCACAGTAGGCTTTGACGACCCTATGACTTCGAGCATGGCAAAAGGAGAAACCATTGCAGACAGCGCGCGCACAGTTTCACAATATGCGGACCTTATAGTTGTGCGCCACCCAAAAGAAGGCAGCGCGCCTTATGAGCCAATACGCGGCTTGCCCTGTAATAAACGCAGGCGACGGAGGCCACCACCACCCCACGCAGACCCTCACAGATCTTTTAACAATACGCCACTATAAGGGCAGCTTTAATGGGCTTACTGTGGGTGTTTGCGGCGACTTAATGTTCGGCCGCACAATACATTCGCTTGTAACCTGCCTTTCACGCTATGCAGGCGTGCGGTTTTTGTTCATTTCGCCTGCTGAACTGAAGATGCCCGCCTATGTAAAACAGGAGCTTGATAAAAAGGGCATACCCTATCTTGAAACAGACGACCTTGAGCTCGCGATGCCAAAGCTAAGTATTCTCTATATGTCGCGCGTACAAAGGGAACGCTTTATAAGTGAAGAAGAATATTTAAGACTTAAAGACTTCTTTATTCTTACAAAACTGAAAATGGCGCTTGCAAAGAGCGATATGATTGTTATGCACCCGCTCCCGCGCGTAAATGAAATAGCTGTTGAAGTTGACGATGACCCGCGCGCAGTATACTTTGAGCAGGTGAGGCTTGGTATGTTTGTGCGCATGGCGCTCATACTCAAGCTGCTCGGGCTTGATAAGTTTGGCGCTTAAAAAGGAGGAAGAGCATGATAAATGTTTCAAAGCTTAAAGAAGGCATAGTGATAGACCATATAAGCGCAGGCAACGGCTATAAGATGTTCCAGCAGCTTGGGCTTGATAAACTTGAAGATGTAGTTGTGCTTATGCGCAATGTTGATAGCACAAAGATGGGCAAAAAGGATTTAATAAAAATCGAAACCGACCTTGAGCTTAACTTTGACGTACTTGGGCTTATTGACCCAAATGTCACAATAAGCTATATAAAAGACGGCCACAGGGTTGAGAAGGTCAAGCTCTCGCCTCCAAAGTCAGTTCGCGGTATACTCGTATGCAAGAA
>JAKJBL010000058.1:0-3236 GCA_022707005.1 Bacillota bacterium
CTCCACCGCTTGTGCGGACCCCCGTCAATTCCTTTGAGTTTCATCCTTGCGGACGTACTCCCCAGGCGGCTCACTTATCGCGTTAGCTTAAGCACAGATCTTTTCGACCCACACCCAGTGAGCATCGTTTACGGCTAGGACTACCCGGGTATCTAATCCGGTTTGCTCCCCTAGCTTTCGAACCTCAGTGTCAGAGTCAACCCAGGAGATCGGCTTCCCCACCGGCCTTCTTACCTATATCTGCGGATTTCACCCCTACACAGGTAATTCCATCTCCCTCTATTGCCCTCAAGCCCTTTAGTTTCAAGCGCATTAACCTGTTAAGCTTCGTTATTTTCACACCTGACTTTAAGAGCCACCTACGTTCCCTTTACGCCCAGTAATTCCGGGCAACGCTCGCCCCCTACGTATTACCGCGGCTGCTGGCACGTAGTTAGCCGGGGCTTTTCACTAATTACCTTCTCCCGGAAGGTTCCCCTTCCGTCTTATTCGTTAGCTTCATGAGTTTACAACCCGAAGGCCTTCTTCCTCCACGCGGCGTTGCTGGGTCAGGGTTCCCTCCATTGTCCAATATTCCCCACTGCTGCCTCCCGTAGGAGTAGGGCCCGTCTCTCAGTGCCCTTGTGACCGTACACGCTCTCACGTCGGTTTCCCGTCTTTGACTTGGTAAGCCTTTACCTCACCAACTATCTGATGGGGCGCAGTTCCGTCCTTTAGCGCTTCTCTGCCTTTCCTCTCTCGAGCTTATCCGGTATTACCCACCGTTTCCAGTGGCTATCCCAGTCTAAAGGGTTGGTTACTACGTTTTCCTCACCCGTTCGCCTCTAAGCATTGCTGCTCCGTTCGACTTGCATGTGTTAGGCACGCCGCCAGCGTTCACCCTGAGCCAGGATCAAACTCTTGAGTTAAATTCACTCAACAGCTTCGCTGTCTCATTCTTTTTGTTCGGTTATTCTTTTAGTCTAACCGCTTTTGCTGGTTCCTCAAATTAATTGCGCTAATTCTTTCGCACTATATAGTTTTCAATGTGCCCCTGCTTTAAGGCTCCCCCTCAAAGACAGCTTGTTTATTGTAGCAACTCCCGCTTCACCTGTCAACTGCTTTTTTAGAATTATTATAACTCTTGTAAGCGAGGGCAGCAAAGCAGACTAAAAAGTGTGCAAATACGTACAAACTATCGTTTTTGATGATAAATGCAATTGCTATATATATTAACCTGGGGGCCAACTCATATATCTTCCACCCAGAATATGTATATGCATGTGCATCACGGTTTGTCCGCCATAAGCACCCGTATTTAAAACTAAGCGAAATCCGTTTTCTGATAAACCCAGCTGAAGTGCAAGCTTCTGTGCTACATGAACTAAATGGCATATTAGCGCATCATCTTCTCTTTCAACCTCCATTACAGACTCAATATGTTTTTTTGGGATAAGCAGCACATGTACAGGCGCCTGCTCATTAATATCATAAAACGCAAGCACCTGCTCATCCTCATAAACTTTTTTGCTTGGAATTGTTCCTTCTGCAATTTTGCAAAATAAGCAGTTCTCCATTCTGTTCTCCTTTGCTAATAATTCTAGTTAAACGCATTCGCCATAAGTCTGAAGCTCTTTAACTGAAACAATCTTGACTTTTACCAGTTCCTTTTTTAGCTTATCTTTGAACCCCACACGGAAGTAACTGCCAGTATAGCCTTCACAAAAACCCGAGCGTTCGACTTCAGGCAATACAAAATGTGTTGTCCCAATCTGCTGGTTAAGATAATCCTCTTCGAGCTTTCTTCCTAATTCGAGCAACTTTCTTGTCCGTTCTGTTTTTACTGATTTTTCTATTTGCTCAGCCATATTTGCAGCTTTAGTGCCGGTTCTAAGCGAATACGGGAAAACATGAATGCGCGAAAAAGCCATTTGTTCAACGAAGCTTAAGGTCTCCAGATAATCTTCATTTGTTTCGCCCGGAAATCCGGTTATTATATCAGTCGTAAGCCCGCAGCCTGGGAATGCCAGACGGAGCCTTTTTGCAGCTGCAGCATACTCGTTTGGCGTATACTTCCTGTTCATGCGCTTTAAAACATCTTCACTTCCGCTTTGAAGTGAAAGATGGAAGTGTTCACAAAGTCTGCCTTTTGAAGTGTTCTCAAGCAATGATACAAATCTATCATCAATAAAAGCAGGGTCCAGTGAACCAAGCCTGATACGCCCTATTCCCTTAACCATCGATGCATAGCAAATCACATCTGCCAATTTCGGTTTACCTTTTAAATCTTTCCCATAACTCATAAGATGAATGCCTGTTAAGACAACTTCTTGAACGCCAGCCTCACCCAACCTGTCAAGCTCTTCCTTAACTTGATGAAGTGGTTTGGAGCGAACCGGACCCCTCACATAAGGAATTATACAATAACTGCAAAAACTATCACACCCATCTTGAACTTTTAGCTGAACGCGGGTTCTGTCGCCCCTGACAACAGGCAGTTCTTCGAAAGCTTGAGCTTTGTTAATACTGTTTACCATAACTTTTTGCTCTGCCAAGTCTTTTACTAACTGTGGAAGCCTGTTTTTATATTGAGTTCCTATAACTAAGTGCACGCCGGGTAAATTCTGTATTTCTTCTGGAGCGCGTTGCGCATAGCAGCCAAGCACAACGAGAAGTGCATTAGGATTTAGCGAATGTGCGCGAGCGATTATTTGGCGTGATTTCTTGTCGCTCATTTGAGTTACAGTACATGTATTAATTATATAGATATCAGAAATAGAAGTAAAAGGAACGCTTTCATAGCCTTCGTTTTCGAACAATTTACGAATAGAATCCGTTTCCTGCTGGTTTACTTTGCAGCCAAGTGTATAAAATGCGATTCGCGGCAACTTACACCTCTAATTCGTATAGCACCATGGCTAACATGGCAGCTCCTGCTGTTTCTGTGCGGAGTATACGCGGCCCCAATGTAACTGACTTTGCTCCCAAAGCGCACATATGCGCAGCTTCCTCACTCGTAAACCCGCCTTCAGGTCCAATAACTATGGCAATTTCCATTGCAGAGCTGTTGCAGAGAACACTTTTAAGTGTTTTTTCTTTTTCTTCTTCATATGCAAGCAAAGTAAGCTCATAATCAGAAAAGACACATTCGCCAAGGTTCCTCAGCGGCAGGATTTCTGGAACAATGCACCTTCTTGATTGCTTCGCTGCCTCATGAGCTATCCGAAGCAATCGTATATGCTTTTGTTCATACTCTG
>JAKJBL010000058.1:3246-9155 GCA_022707005.1 Bacillota bacterium
AGGACGGGGAACACAACGTTCAGTTTTAATTGGAACAATTGAACTGACGCCAAGTTCAACGCATTTCTGGATTATGCTGTCCATCTTTCCTGCCTTTGGCAGAGCTTGAAAGAGTGTAACTCTATGCTTTGGCTCTGTGTTGCAAGGATAGCAATCGATTATCTCCAAAGCAACTGACAGTTTGTCCGCCCTTTTTATACGAGCCTTATATTCAAATGGCTGACCGTCGCACAGGGTAATAATATCATCTTTCCCGAGGCGCAGAACTCTAGAAATATGATGCTGTTGGTTGCCAGTTATACTTACTGTCTCGCCTACGACTGGGGTTTTATCAATAAAAAAACGGTGCATGCAAACCTCTAAATCCGTTTAAATAGTAAGGCAACCCATACTGTATCTGCGTCATTGTCTTGCTGGGAATGCTTTTCTTCCACAAGTATAAAGCCGGCTTTTTCTATTGCTGCTTTTACTTCATTTATGCGTTCATATATAATACCCGAACACAAAAATAATCCGCCCTCTCGAACATAGTCAAACGCATTTTCAGAGAGTGATATTATAACACCAGCTACAATATTAGCTACAACTAAATCGCATTTGCCTGAAATCTGTTTTTGCAAGCCTTCATCTTTGAGTATGTTGCCGGATATTGCAGCAAATCTATCTGATGTAATCCCGTTTAAGCACATATTGTCTTTTGTAATCTTTATTGCAACAGGGTCAATATCAACGCAAAATGCAAATTGCGCACCCAGTAAGATAGCGGAAATTGCAAGAATTCCACTGCCGCAGCCAAGATCAAGGAGTTTGTCTCCCAGCCGCACTTTGCTCTCGATAAATTCAAGACATAACTGAGTAGATGCATGCGCCCCTGTCCCAAATGCCATGCCGGGGTCGAGCTTAAGAACTTTGCGTCCTTTGGTTTGCTTACCTGTAAGCGAACTGAGCTCCCATGAAGGGCAGATTAAGAGTCTTTTACCAACAGATATGGGCTTATAGAATTGTTTCCAGGCATTTGCCCAATCTTCTTCATCAAGAATGCATTCATGTACTTCTAACGACCCTAAATCTAAGTCTAAATCAAGCTCTTTCAGGCGTTCAACCGCTTTTATTGCTGCAGTTCGCATTTCATTGTTTTCGGGAATATCGGCCAAATAAGCTTTAACACAAGGTCCATTTTGATGAGATAGAGACAACGGGTCAAAATAATCCCACTGCGGCTTTTCATTAGCGAAGAATTCTAAAATGCATCCCTTGCTTTCCTCCAGGGCTACTTGTTCCATGCCTGCTGCGCTTAGTGCCCCGTAAACCACTTCCAAGCCCGAATCTGAAGTATATACTGTTAACTCAATCCATTTCATATGGCTGCAGATAGTACCTGCTGATACTCCTTTGTTAATGGTTAAGCGCTGGGCTGCCCTGCAGGTTCCGGACTCTCGAGGATATCATCCTGCTCCTGTACTCCGCCAATAGGTACTGCTCCAAGGGGTACAGGAGTTGTCATCGGATTGCCAGTACCAATATGAATCTCTGCTTCGTTTCCGTTATACTTATCTTCGTATAAATATTCCGAGCTCTCTAGCTTGCCGTTTACATATTTATCCCTATATGCTTTTGCTATAAAGCCATCGCGTGCCTTTACCACCTCAAGCTGATAACCGACAGGAACGGTCGGGTCATCTTTATACTTTGGCTCAATACGCGGAATAACCTCAATTATTTCGCTGCGCGTTTTATAGGACACTCCTTCAGGCAAGGGTCTGCCATAGAGTGAAACAGTTATATTAAGATGGCGGCTGCTCTTTGGATCAGGCGTAATATATACAAAAATATAAAGCGGCGCTTCTGTGTCATTTAAAAACTTTAAATCAATCCCACTTGTATCTACAGTTGCATCAAGCGCTTTTGGGACATAGTCCGAAGGTATGGAGTGCTTCTTTCTGTCAATGACCGGAATTCTGCCGCACAGCAGCGCATTATAAAGCGTAGTGCTGACTTGACATATCCCGCCGCCAGCCTGCAAAGTATATTCTTTGCCTCCGCTAATGCCGTTTGCTTCTTTCCAGCCTTCCGATTTTGTTCTTGGGCCGACCCAGCCGTTGAAGCTCCATTCCTCACCTTGCTGAACAGTATAACAGTTAATGCGCTCTGCGGCCTTTTGAATATTGAACACGCGGTTTTTTACGACTTGATCCGAGCTGCTGCGCGCAAATCGTGTTGTAAATGAAGAAATATACTCTGTATTAGCCATTATAAAATCCAACGTAAGCGATGGAGGGATGTATTCCAATACTGGGTTAATTACATGCTGATAATGCCGTTTATTTAAGGCATCCTCTATAATATCTGCCGTAGCTTCTGTATCAAGCTTGTAACCGTTTTTGCCTTGAGCAGGAGTAAAGACAGGCTTATTACCCTCCCCGAGTTCAGGGATTGCATACGGCTCAATTGGAGCGCTGCCTATTTCAGGTGCAAGTAAATTCAGGCGGTTTACCAAAGCCTTACGCTCCGCTTTTAGCTCAATAAAAAATGACTTAGCATCTTCTAGTTCTGAGTCTTTACTGCCTATGCGCCCAAACGAGATTGCTTCATTTAGGACTTCCTGCAGATTTGAATTCAGGTTCATATCCGCTGCAGTAAAAGCCCAACTGTTCCCCTCATGTTCCAATGTAATAGAAACGCTTCGAAGCTGTTTTGAAACTGCCTGTTCTACAAGCGGACGCGCTTCTTCGATACTTAAAGAGCCAACATCAATACCCTCTATTGTAACCCCGTTTTTATACCTTCGGATGCTCTGCAAGTATTCGAGCATTGCAGGGTTCTTTTCACCTTTTCCTGAAAAAAGCATAACCCCTGCTACAACAAGCAACAGGCTGCCAAAGACCATTACTAAAACGCGGAGTATTTTTTGCAGTGCATCCGGTTTGCGCCTGCGCTTTTGGGAACCTGAATTTGCGCCTTGGCTTGTTTGGCGCTTGGGGCTTGTTTCTGAATGTGAGCGGTTAGCATTCCCGCTTGCTGCAGGCCGTTTCATATAGTTGGGTAACTGTGGCCCCCTGTCCGAAGGTTCACTGACCCTGCGTCCGCCCTGCCTTCTTTGTTCCATTTAGCTACTCCTTTTCCGGGACTTTCGCTTACCAGAACTATCCCAGCGCTATACATTATACACTACACCGAAATCTGCCCGCAAGCTAACTTCAAGCCGAACACCAATGTTTTGAAAATGTTTGCAAATAATGTACTGCATGCTAAAATGGGAATGGTTTCAGAGGCGCTTTAGATATATATAGCCTTTAGTTATATAACCCCGCTTGTGCGAGACCAATTAATCCTTGAAGAAGCATATATGTTTAATATTGTTTTAGTAGAGCCCGAAATACCGCAAAACACAGGTAATATTTCAAGAACTTGCGCTATAACCGGGAGTCCGTTGCACCTTGTGCACCCGCTTGGCTTTAGCATTGCTGATAAGCATCTCAAACGCGCCGGACTTGATTACTGGAAATACCTCGATTTATTCAATTATGAAAGCTTTAGTGAGTTTGAGCACCTGCATCCTAACTGCAGATTTTTGCTTTGCTCAACTCATGGTCTTACACAATATCAAAATATCCAATATAAAACAGACGATTTTCTTATCTTTGGAAAGGAAACTGCAGGTCTTCCAAAAGAGCTGTTGGATAGATATGCAAAAGACACAGTACGCATCCCTATGTGTGATGGGTTCCGATCACTTAACCTGTCTAATGCTGTTTCAATAATACTATATGAGGCGCTTAGACAAAACAGGTTTCTTGGGATGACATAGAGTTTTATAAATTTTGTTCCGTTCGCGAAACAATGATATACTTTAAAGAAATCTGAATTCATACACGCTGTTTAAAAGGAATTTATTCAATGAAAGAAATAACCAGGCTTGGCAAGATACTTCGCATTATAATTTTGATATTGCTGTTTTCAAGTGTTTCGGTTCTTGGTTTTTTGGTTTTTAACGAACCGGGTATTCAAAGCCAGGAACAGCGGCCGGGTAGAACGCCTGCTTTGCCAACTCCCGCAGCAACAACCCCCACGCCAGCGCCTACACCTACCCCCGAACCCACACCATACTATTATACGCCTGCAGCCTCAGATTCCTCAGCCCCTGAAATCTTCGGTTACAAGAGGGAGCTTGAACTTAACGGCAGCCGTATAGACAGCTTTAAGCGAAATCTGCCCTTAAAATTTAAAGACTCAGGTGAATATTCTGAACTTGAAGGCGTATTAACTTTTAGGGGGAACAACTACAGGAACAGCGCAAGTTATGGCATCACAAAAGTTTCAACAAAAAAGCTAAATCATGTGTGGACAGTTGAAACCGGCAGTATGTCAAAGGGTATAAGCGGCGATGGTTCTTGGACAGGCAGCGGCTGGGTCGGCCAGCCCCTAATCGTTCGCTGGCCAAACAGCACAAAACAAATTATGAATTTGTACGAATCTGCTAAAAGCAAAGAAAACCTTGTTGAGGTTATTTTAGCTACAATGGATGGCAATGTTTATTTTACTGACCTTGAAACTGGTGAACCTACTAGGGATAAACTTCGAATAGGCATGCCGTTTAAAGGCGCAGGTTCGCTTGATCCACGCGGCTATCCAATTTTATATTTAGGCTCGGGCGATTGCTATAATGACGACAAGCGCGATACTCGTGCGCTTATTTACTCTTTAATCGACTTTTCGCGCCTGTTTGAATTTGGCCAACGGAAGGATCCTTTTGCGCTTAGAAGCTGGCACGCATATGACAGCGCACCTTTAATAAACAAAGAAGCTGATTTGCTTATTTACCCCGGTGAAAACGGCATCATTTATACCATGAAGCTAAACACAAACTATAATGAGGCAGAAGGAAAGCTTAGCGTAGAACCTTCAGAGGTTTTAAAGTACAGGTATTTTGCAGACCGCACAGGTGAAAGCAAATACTGGCTTGGGTATGAAGACAGTGCTGCAGCCTGGGGTTCATACCTTTATCTTTCAGATAATGCAGGCTTAATGCAATGTATAGACCTAAATACAATGGATATTGTATGGGTGCAGGATACTTGGGATGACACTAATGGTTCCCCTGTGCTTGAAGTTGCCCAAGATGAACACACAGCCTACATCTATATAGGTACCTCGCTTCATTTTAAAGCAAATAGCGAAGGCAAGGGTAAGGTAGCGCTTTTTAAAATTGATGCAGTCACAGGAAAGGTTATTTGGGAACACGTTCGCAATGTGCGCACAGTTTCAGGCGTTTCTGGCGGCATACAAGCAACCGCACTGCTTGGGCAAGGAAAAATTAGTGACCTTATTATAGTCCCGTTTGCGCGCACGCCAAGTACCTCAAACGGCATCTTGGTCGCTCTTGATAAATATACCGGTATCGAGAGATGGTCCTATGGACTTGAAGCTTATGCGTGGAGCTCTCCTCTTGCAATATATGATGAGCAGGGCAACGCATATATCATACAGGCTGATACACGCGGACATATTTACTTACTTGAAGGAGAAACCGGCAGACTGCTCGATACATTATTTTTTGAAAATAACAATTTTGAAGCCTCTCCTGCAGCATATGGAGACACAATAGTTATTGGTTCACGCGCAGCAAAAATATATGGAATAAGAATTAGCTGATGCAGGCAGCCTGCACCAGATATTGCTTAAACTTATACTGCCCGACCTGACGTATTTTTGGCCGGGCAGCATTTGGTTTAATACTGTTTTTCTTCTTTCTTTATTTAGTTTAATACTGCTTTTCTTCTATTTCTTTCTTAAGTTTTGATATAAACTCATCAAGCGTCATTTTGCCGATGTCACCTTCACGTCTTGAGCGCACTGCAACCATGTTTTGTTCTATTTCTTTGTCGCCGAGTATCAGCATATAGGGTATC
>JAKJBL010000059.1 GCA_022707005.1 Bacillota bacterium
AACCTCATGTTCAAAACCTTTCAGGGCGTTACTGAGGATAGTTCTTCAGAGGTCTATTTGCGGCCTGAAACAGCGCAGGGCATTTTTGTAAACTTTAAAAACGTACAGCGCACCTCAAGAAAAAAAATCCCCTTTGGCATTGCGCAAATAGGCAAGGCGTTTCGCAACGAAATTACGCCAGGCAACTTCACCTTCCGCACGCGCGAGTTTGAGCAAATGGAGCTTGAGTTCTTCTGCGAACCCGGCACTGATATGCACTGGTACAGCTACTGGAAGGAATTTTGTGAAGCCTGGCTGCTCTCACTTGGCATGAAGCGTGAAAACCTGAGGCTTCGCGAGCACGCAAAAGAGGAACTTTCGCATTATTCTAAAGGCACTACGGATTTTGAATACTTATTCCCGTTTGGCTGGGGCGAGTTATGGGGGATTGCGAACAGAACTGACTATGACCTTAAGCAGCACATGCTCCATTCCGGCGAAAACTTGGAATATGTTGACCCGTTTGACAACACGCGCAAATATGTGCCCTATTGCGTTGAGCCTTCGCTTGGCGCTGACCGCGTTGCGCTTGCTTTCCTTTGTGATGCCTACGATGAAGAAACTCTCGAGAGCGGGGATGTGCGCACAGTCCTTAGGCTCCACCCTGCGCTTGCGCCTTTTAAGGCTGCTGTGCTGCCGCTTACGAAAAAACTTCAGGATAAAGCGCTTGAGGTACATGCGCTTGCCTCAAAATGTTTTATGGCAGATTATGACGAAGCAGGCGCAATAGGCCGCCGTTATCGCAGAGAGGATGAAATCGGCACCCCGTTTTGCATAACCGTTGATTTTGATACGCTTGAAGATAATACAGTCACAGTGCGCGAGCGCGACAGCATGCAGCAAATTCGGCTCAAAATTGAAGAAGCAATAGAATATGTTTTAGAAAGAAGCCGCTTTTAAGGCATGCAGAGTTATTTGTTTTGCCTGCTTTTATCATCAGGTACAAAAAGCAAAAGCAGCCCGCCTATAATAAACACTGCAAGTATGGGCACAACTCCGTCATTTATGCGCCCTGTCGCAGATACGACAATGCCCATGAGCGCTGTGCCAAGAACGCTCTCAAACTTGCCGAAAATATTATAAAGCCCAAAAAACTCGCCCGCGCGCCGCTTATCAGGAATAAGCCTGCCAAAGTATGAGCGCGAAAGCGCCTGGATGCCGCCTTGTGCAGTGCCAACAAGCGAGGCAAGCAGGTAAAACTGCCAGGCGTGTGCCATAAGATAGCCCACAACGCATACGCCAAGATATGTGGCAATGCCTGTGTAAAGCATGCGCTTTGCGCCATAGCGCTCTGCAAGGCGGCCGTATAGTATTGAGCAGGGGAACGCTATAACCTGCGTTAAAAGCAGCCCGAGTATTATATCAGTTGCTCCAAGCCCTAAGGCGTCTGCATAAGTTGACGCCATTTTTATTATTGTGCCTACGCCGTCAATATAAAAGAAATAAGCAATTAAGAAGATAAAAAGGTATTTATGCTTTTTTGCAGCTTTAAGAGTTTCGAACACGCGCAAAAGGCTCTTTTTAAGCATCCCGCGCTCAGGCGTAATGGATGTGTGCTGGCGCACATTACGGAAGAAGGGGATTGTAAACACAGCCCACCACAGCGCAGTAATAAAGCAGGAAATGCGCATTGCCATAGTTTCGTCAACCCCGAAGTTAGAGCCGAACATAATAAGCGCAATGCTTGCAAGAAACGGGATAGTGCTGCCGCCAATATACCCTAAGCCAAAGCCCCAGGTGCTGACTTTATCCATACGTTCGTTTGATGTTACATCAACTAAAAACGCGTCATAAAAGAGGTTTGCGCCAGCAAAGCCGAAGTTTGTAATGCCATAAAGCACAAGGAGCATCATATAGGAGTTGTTGAAGGGGATAAGCCCTGTCGCAAGCACCCCTACAGCAAAAAACGCAATAAACAGCCGCATTCGGCGCAGATGATAATCCGCAACAGCTCCAAGCACAGGCGCAAGCACAGCTATAATAAGCCCTGTAATTGAGCTAGCATAGCCCCAGTTTGCGGTATGCTGCACGCTTGTTACACCGCCGCTTTCTGCCATCTTTGCTGCATAGAGCGGAAGTACGGCAGCAACAAGTATGGAATAGGCGGAGTTTGCCCAGTCGTACATTATCCAGGCAAATTCGGGCTTTGAAAAATGCTTTTTCATTTGTTTTCTCATTTCGGGTATATTATTTAAAAAGAAAATGTATAGAAGTATTATACAGCTTAACTTAGCCTGTGTATATTAAAAACACTGCTTACGCGCATAAAACTATGTGGTATAATCAAACCTGAAGGTAACTGAACAAGAAAGGAGCCTCACATGAAGTTTTGGATGGTGCACAACAATCTCAATGTGCTTAACCTTGAAAAAAGCCTTGCCTTCTATAAAGAAGCGCTCGGTCTTGTGCCTGTGCGCGAAAAAGCAGCTTCAGACGGCGCGTACAAGCTCGTTTTCCTCGGGGACGAAAAGAGCGGGCACCAGCTTGAGCTTACATGGCTTAGGGATAGAACCAAACCCTACGACCTTGGCGACAACGAAATCCATCTTGCGTTTTATACGGATGATTTTGACGCTTCGCATTCGCTCCATGAACGCATGGGCTGCATTTGCTATGAAAACCCCAAGATGGGCATTTATTTCATACAGGACCCTGACGGCTACTGGCTTGAAATAATCCCAGAGCGCAAAGACTAAAGGTTAGGCAAGATGAGACTACATATTATCGGAAGGCGCAAGCGCATACCGCGGCAGGAGTTTGATGAGCTTGCTTCGCCGTTTTTCCATAAGGGCAGCGGGCTTGGCTGCCTAATTCTGCACGGCTTTACAGGCACGCCTGCAAATGTGCGGGTTATTGCAGACGCGCTTACAAGCGAGGGGCATACTGTATATGCTCCGCTTTTAAAAGGGCATGCTGCAACTCTTTTTGAGATGGAGCGCGCAAGTTCAGACGATTGGAGGCAGGATGCGCTAAACGCCTATATGCGTCTAAAAGACGAAGGCTGCACAAAAATCTTCCTTATGGGGCTTTCAATGGGCGGCCTGCTTATGAGCCTTATAGCCTCATGCCATCCTTGTGACGGGCTTGTGCTTATGAACACGCCCTTTATTATGAAGCGCAGCTTAAAAAACGCAATGCGTGCCTCATTGCTGCTGCGCTATGTTACAACAAAGGGCGACCCTGCTAACCCTTATTCGCAAGGGTATAACGGAGCGCCGCTTAGAAAACTGCGCGATTTAAAAAAGCTGAGTCTTCTAAGCACAAAGGCGCTGAATAAAATTAGCTGCCCTATACTTCTAATCCAAAGCAGAGAAGATAACCGCGTTGACTTAAAAAGCGTTCAGGTTGTTGAAAACGGGGCTGTAAACACAGACGTTAGAACGATTTTTTTAGAGAACTCGCCGCATGGCTGCTCATACGGGCCTGAGCGCGATTTAGTTGCCTCATATTGCATTGAGTTTGTTAAGAAGTACGCTTAATATCTTGGAGAAAATATGGACGAACGCTTTATGCGCATGGCGCTTGAAGAGGCGCAGCGCGCCTATGACCTTGACGAAGTACCTGTTGGCGCTGTGCTTGTAAAGGGCGGGAAAGTGCTATCAAGAAGCCATAACCTGTGCGAGGCAGCTTCAGACCCTACTGCGCATGCAGAAATGCTTGCAATAAAAGAGGCTATACGCAAAACCGGCGGCCTGCTTTTGGGCAGCACCCTTTATGTTACGCTCGAACCCTGCGCAATGTGCGCAGGCGCAGCGCTTAACACACGAATTTCGCGCATTGTATTTGGCGCGTTTGACATTCGCGGCGGCTGCTGCGGCTCAGTCGCGGATATTACTGACGGATGGTTCAACCACAGTATAGAAGTAATGGGCGGAATCCTCGAACACGAGAGCAAAGCGCTTCTTTCGCGCTTTTTCGCAAACAAAAGATAAGCCAATAAAAAGCCCTGCCAAGCAGGCAAGAATCAGGAGAGTAAAAATGCTGTCATTCATGTCAATTGCCGAACTTTGCCTTGCTGCATACCTGCTTGTTTTATCAATAAGAGGCAAGAGCAAGCTCTTTAAGAGCCCCTATGTAACAGAGGGCAAAGAAGTTCAGTACAGAAAGACCTCGCGTGCAGGCTTTATTACGGTTTCAGTGCTGCTTGTGCTGCTTGCGCTAATGGAGCCGCTTGCAGATGTACTTCCGGAATCTATTTATTCATGGCTTTTGCCTGCGCTCTCTGCGGCTGTGCTGCTTTCGCCTATGGTGCTTTATATTTTCTTAGTCAGGCTTACGGACAAGTTTAAGCGAAGCAAACCTGCACGGCCTGTTGCGCCGCGCGCAGCGTTTTTTTTCGATGAGGATAAAAAATAGCGCCTGCAACTGCCTTTGTTTTAATGTTTTCTAAATTCAACAATATTAACATTCTTTAAACAATGCCGTTATTGTGTAAACGGCATTGCTTATTAAGAAGCATAGCTGATATAATACGCGAAGCAGTCAGGCTATGCTTGGTACATAAGGAGGCTTATGGATAATCTCTTAGGCTTGTTCGAGCTGGCTCTTGGCGGGTATCTCATATATTGCGCTATAACGGGCAAAGGCCAAATATATAAAAGCGAAAATATTAAAAAGGGCATGGAGAAAAAATACGCTGCCTCAATGCGCCTTTTTTCGGCATTTCTTGGGCCGCTTATGGCAGCACTCGGGCTCCTCGATTATTTTTCCTCACGCCTTGAAGGCGCCTGGGTAAGGCCTGCTCTCTTTGCGCTTTGGGGAGTTTCGCTCCTTGGCATGGCTGCATTAGTAACAGTCGCTATACGTTTAACTGACCGCAGCAAGCCGCAAAAGCCGCAAAACCCCGAAAAACCATCTTCACGCGCTGCTTTTGAATTCGACGATGACGACCAAAAGGAAAACCAATAGAATATTCACACCCCCTTCGGGTATAACTTAAACACCCAAGCTAATTTTAATAAGCTATATAACTTTGGAGGATAATATGCAAAATTTACGACCTGTCCGTGTTCTGGCGCTGCTTTTATGCTTTATGCTTGTTACAGGCATATCATTTAACGCGCTTGCGTCTGAAGCGGTTATTTCAAAGAGCGTGACATTCAGGCAGGGCCCGGGAACTAAATACAAGGCACAGGGCACACTTAAGCGCGGCACTGCAGTTACTGTGCTTGACAATACCACAAGCAAAAGCTGGTGGAAAATATCTTTTGACGGCAAAGAAGGCTATGTATCCAAAAATTACATTAAGGCGCCTGCAGGGCTAAAGGCAGGCGGCACAACCACAGTTCTTACGAGCAGCTATTTATTGAGCGGCCCGGGCAGCGGTTATGAAATGCTCTTTACGCTAAACGCAGGCGCTGCTTTAACAATCCTCGAAAAACACTCTGCCGAGTGGCTTAAAGTCAGCTATGAAGGCAGGGAGGGTTATATTCAGGCCGCACATACGGGCGAGCCCGCAAAACAGACAGCTAAGGAAGCAGATACACCTAAAGAAGAGTATTCGCAGCCTAATCCAAATGACCCGCTTGCAAGCAAAGTTGCATGGGCAAGGAGCAAAAACAGCGATGCAATAGGCTGGATACGCGTCCCCAACACGAATATTGACCTGCCCATCCTTTACCAGTCAAACTGGTACTATGCAGACCATGACATCAACCATAAAAAATCGCTTGACGGCGTTTATCCTTATGCAAATACCCTGACAAAAAACGTTGTGCTCTTTGGCCACAACGCGCGTAAATCCGCAAGCGCAATGCATCATTTGCATCACCTTCAGGAAGCTGCGCTTAATAAAAGCAAATGCCAGTCAGGCCAGTGCGGCAGGGCGCTCGCAGGGAGCCTCGGCAACTGGTACAAATCTTCCTCAGGCCGCATCTGGAACATTTCTGTTTTTGGCAAACAGCGCTGGGAAGTATATGCTATGTACGAAGTAAAAGCGAACGAGCCTATTTCAACGCTTCAAAACAACTGGAACCTGCTCTCGGGTTCCGGTGATGAAGCAATAAAGAACTGGATTGACAAGCAAATAAGCCGCTCTGAAATTAACTTCGGCGTAAGCGTAGGCCCTCAGGACCAGCTTATGACAATTATCACATGCGGCACTAATTACGACAGCGCGACTGCAAATTCTCGGCTGTTCGTGTTCTTAAAGAACGTGGACTGACGCGGATTATATAAAACCCACGGCAAATATACGCATTTTAAAGGAGGAATCACTCTATGAGAAACACTCGCTTGGGCGTGCGCCTAACAGCCTTTGTGCTTTGCATGATGACTGTACTCACCGTATTTTCGCCGGCGCTTGCAGCAGAGATTTACTGCTACGGCACTGTAAACGCAGACAATACCCCTGTTTATTCAAACCAAAATGCAACAGCTGTACTTGGCGTCTTCAACAAAAATGACCTTGTAGCAATCGAGTCGCAAATAAGTGCATCAGGGCTTTATATCGTACGGCTCGGGCCTTCGACTGCAAGCACGGGCTATATCCGCATGAGCGCAGTCCCGGACAATACCCGCATCTTCCAGTTAACCTCAGGCGCAGCGCTTGCACAGCTTAAATCCTCAGCAGGAGCTGTAGTTGATACAGGCAGTTTGGCTGAGGGCACAGCAGGCACAATTGTAAATGTTAAAAAGAATGTGAACTTCCGCTCAGGCCCAAGCAATAAAAGCGCAAGAGTCAAAGGCCAGAAATCCGTTCCCAAGGGCGCAAGCGTAAGCATCATAGGCGAGGAAAGCGGCTTTTACAAGCTTGTTTACAAAGGCAAGACCGGCTATGTAGACACACGCTATGTTGCTGCAGGCGGCACTGTTCCCTCAACGCCTGAAACAACCCCTCCTGGCATCGGGCAGGGCACAGATACAGGCAGAATAACAATCGGCACAGGCAAAATTGCAGTAGAAGCCTATAAGAGCAAACCTGTTCCTGCTGTAGAAACATCGCTCAACAGTGCAAAAGCAGCAAACAAAAACACAATCGGCTATATGTACTTAAACGGCACAAACATTCAGCAGCCCATTCTTTACAATGTAAAGGGCATTGACTACTCCAAGTACAACTTCTACAACAAAAAGTCCGCAGAAGGCGCTGTCTATTCGCTTTATGGCAAGGATATGACACGAAACAATGTTATTACAGGCCACAACATGCGCAAATCAAACGGCATGCTCCACCAGCTCCATCACATTCAGGAAAAGACGCTCGGCTATACAAAATGCCAAATGACTGAGGCAACCTGCGCAATAAGCCTTGATAATGCACCTGATATCAAAGTCCAGAGCAACCGCGTTTGGGACATCAGCCTTTTTGGCTACAACAAATGGGAAGTATGGGCAATGTACGAAACTGCAGCAAAAGAGTCAAAAAACACAATTAACTACAACATCAACCACTTGGCGAAGTACTCCCCCTCACAGATTAAAACATGGATAGAATACCAGAAGAACAGGTCGGAGTATAAGTTCAACACAGCAGTATCTACTGACGACATTTTCCTCACGCTCTACACCTGCGGCAACAACTACGATTCTTCTTCTGCACAGTCGCGCCTCTACTTCTTCCTTAAGGCTGTAAGCTAAAAGAACACCCATAAAAACGCCCGCAAGGGCGTTTTTTTATTGAATTAAATAATTTTCTGCGATTGAAAAGACTACTTGACCTGTCGTAGTAGTTGTGGTAAATTTACTACGTTAGGCGGAGTAGTAATTGCAACTTGCTTAAAGACTTGCAAGCGGAGGTAAATGTGATAAGCAGCGATATAATGCGTGGCTACAACGATATAATTCTTTTAAGTCTTTTGCTCAATCAGGCGTCATACGGATACGAGCTCTCACGGCAAATACGCGAGCGCACTGAGGGGCTTTATTCAATTAAAGAAACAACTCTGTATTCGGCTTTTGAACGGCTTTTAAGAAACGGCTACATTGTTTCGTTTTTCGGAGAAGAATCATTTGGAAAGCGGCGCACCTATTACCGCATTACCCCTGAAGGGCGGGCATATTATTTTGAAAAATGCGAAGAGTGGGAACTGACTAAAACAGTAATCAGCCAATTTGTAATAAATCAGAGGGGGAAATAAGCATGGAGACTATACGCACATACCTTGATAACTTATTTGCTGGGCTTCCTAAAACGAGCAGGGTGCTGTCGCTTCGGTCTGAGCTTTACTTAAACATGGAGGAACGCTACCATGAAATGAAAGCAGCAGGCAAAACTGAAAACGAGGCAATAGGCATCGTAATTTCAGAGTTTGGCAACATAGATGAGCTGCTTATGGAGCTGAATATTCAAAGAGATGAAAAGCAGCTGAGAGAAGCTACAGATGAGCAGGTAAACACATACTTTTCAGAACTAAAAAAGGCTGCTCGAAACATTGCATTCGGCGTTATGCTCTGTATACTTTCTGGGGCAGCTCTTATAGTTTGCAATGCCTTAGTCGAGACAGGGGCTATCCGCTTTATAGAAAGCAGCAACTCACTTTCGCTTGTTCCCTTCTTTTTGTTCACAGTAGCAGGAGTTGGCATATTAGTATACGGCGCGATGCGCATGGAAGGATATAAAGAGCTCGAAACACAAACTCTGCTCTCGCATCATCTAAAAGAGAAGCTGCAGGCTGAATATGAAGCAACCCGCCCCGCGTTTATAAAAGGCATAATTACAGGCATCTGCCTTTGTATTATAAGCCCTGTTTTCATTTTCCTGCTTTCAGAGTTCGGCGCGGGTTATGACTCCTATGGAGTTTCGCTTATGCTCTTTAGCGTAGCTTTGGGCATACAGTTTTTAATTAAGAGCGGAATGCTTCGCGATGGCTACAAGAAGCTTTTAAAGCTTGAGGATTATGCTTTAGAAAAGCGGCGTTCAAATCAGGTCATAGGGGTTGTAGCTTCAGTTGTATGGCCGCTTGCTGTTGTGATTTTCCTGCTATTAGGGTTTTTGAAACACGCCTGGGGGACAGCATGGATAGTTTTCCCTGTTACTGGGCTGCTTTTTGGAATATTCAGCAGCGTGTACTCAGCAACAGCTAAGCATAAGGAAAGCATATAAAATCTGCAGCAGCTCTTAGC
>JAKJBL010000005.1 GCA_022707005.1 Bacillota bacterium
GCGTCCTTGCGGGCGCAGTTAAGGGTTAACTATAGCATATGGAACGCAGCAGCGGCATTCTTCTTCCTGTTTATGCCCTGCCCTCAGAGGGCGGCATAGGAACCCTTGGCAGGGCAGCCTTTGAGTTTATAGATTTTCTTTTTGCAGCGGGTCAGCGCTATTGGCAGATACTTCCCTTAGGGCCAACAGGCTACGGCGACTCACCCTATCAGTCGTTTTCGGTTTATGCAGGCAACCCGTATTTTGTTGACCCATACTTGCTTGCCGAAGATGGGCTTCTTACTAAAGACGAAATAGAGCTTCATACGCCAGGCAGCAGCCCTGCATACGTGGATTATGCAGAAATCTATAAAACTCGCTTTAATCTGCTTAAACTTGCTTATGAGCGCGCAAAATTGCTTGATATTTCGGATTTTGAGCGTTTTAAAGGCGAAAACCTTTCGTGGTTGCCTGATTATTCGTTTTATATGGCTCTGAAGAAACACTTTGGCATGCGCTCGTGGCTTGAATGGGAGGATGAAGATATACGCTTAAGGCAGCCTGCTGCTCTGCACAGGTATTTAGTTTTGCTTGCTGAGGATATTGGCTTTTATTCATATATACAATACTGGTTTTTTAAACAATGGAATGCGCTTAGAGCCTATGCCAAGCGTTGCGGTATTAAGATAATGGGGGATATGCCCATATATGTAGCGCTCGACTCAGCAGATGTTTGGGCGCATCCTGAAAACTTTCAGCTTGATGAAAAGCTGCGACCTACTGCTGTAGCAGGCGTGCCCCCTGACTATTTTTCAAAAACTGGTCAGCTTTGGGGCAACCCCCTTTACCGCTGGGGGCATATGGCAGAAGACGGCTATTTATGGTGGAAGGCACGCATGGAGGGTACTGCACGGCTCTACGATACGCTTCGAATAGACCATTTTCGGGGTTTTGAAAGCTACTGGTTGGTACCTGCTGATGAAATAACCGCAGTCAACGGCAGCTGGGTAAAAGGACCTGGGCTTGAGTTCGTCCAGATGCTTATTAAAGCAGCGCCTGAAATGGAGATAATTGCGGAAGACCTTGGTTACCTTGATGCGGATGTGCGTGCTCTCCTTGCAGCCTCCGGCCTGCCGGGCATGAAGGTGCTTGAGTTTGCATTTGATTCAAGGGAACCGAGCAACTACTTGCCTCATACATACCCGAAAAACTGTGTGTGCTATGTTGGGACGCATGATAATACACCTGTTATGGCATGGAGGCACGAAGCCTCAAAAAGCGATGTAGAGCTTGCCATTGAGTATCTCGCTCTTACAGATGAAGAGGGCTTTAACTTTGGCATGATTCGGGGCGGGATGTCGAGCGTTGCAAAGCTAATTATAACGCAAATGCAGGATTTTCTTGGCCTTGGGGCACAAAGCCGCACAAATACCCCGGGCACACTTGGCTGCAACTGGAGGTGGCGTCTGCTTCCAGGGCAGTGCACAAAGGCGCTTGCACAAAAACTCCGCCGCATGAGCTATATTTATGGCAGAACGAATTCTAAAGACTGATTAAAATCCGTAATTTAAAATAAACCCAGTTTCCGAGCTGCATAAAATCTGGCGCTAAGATAGAAGTTCATTTTGATGATTAGTGGGGGGTGCGGGTGGCCTGAAAAAATTATCAAGCACCTGCCCGAAACGCCTGTAAGCGATGCACTGGGGTCGGCAGGATACCGCGAATTTCTTGCCTGTAATGCTTTATCTGAAATTGATGCAAAGCTCGGAGGAGTAAAGTGTTCTTAGAAATAAAGGGTAAAAGTATAATAGAACTTGAAATCAACGGCTGCATAGTGAGTGTTGCTATAAGACCTGCAGATACGCTTTTGTATGTTTTGCGTGAGCAGCTCGGTTTAGTTGTTTGCTTATTTCATTTGCCATGCCTTCATAAGCTTGTTTAGTTTGGCTGTCAACATCGAGCTGTGACATCATTGTATAACTTCCTTTTGCATCTTCTGCTGCAACAATACACTTTTGCAAGAAATATTTCTCGGACATATTACACCTCTGTATCTTTATGTAACTTATTTTGTCCAGCGCCCTTTAAAAGTAACCATAAAAACGGATAAGGGAGTTAAGTATTAGCTGCATGCACGCACAAGCCTTACCATAGTTTAAAGCTGTATGCTTAAGGCGGGCAGAATAAAGCTTTAGCACGAAAGCAAAAGCATTGTTAGTCAATAATTTAAGCTGTTTAGTTAAAGCAGAATATGTATATCGTCCGGTCCAAAAGCCAGACCGCATGATTCGCCTTCTTGATATATGCGGCGGTTCTTTGGGTTATGTACAGTGAGCTTTACAAGCGTTTTACCAACCAGTACATGATAGTTTTGATACGACCCCATAAAGCATGAGAGCACAACCTTACAAGGCAGACCGCCTTTATCTATAAGATTGCCGGATTCAGGCCTGAGTACAAGTGAGTATTCCCTGCCAATCTCCATCCCTGCCTGGACTGCCACCTTTATTGGATTGCCTTCTACTTGCAATAAAGCAAAGTCATCCTTGATTTCAACTGCAACGCCGTTTAGGAAGTTTGCCTCACCTATAAAATCTGCCACAAACTCGCTGTTTGGGTGGTAGTATATTTCCTGAGGTGTGCCCTTTTGCGTTATAATGCCTTTATTCATGATTATAATATCATCTGAAATAGCCATAGCTTCGCTTTGGTCATGCGTTACATAGATGGCAGTTATGCCGACCTCTTGCTGAATCCGCCGAATTTCAGTGCGCATTGAAACGCGCAGTTTAGCATCGAGGTTGCTTAGCGGCTCATCAAAGAGCAGAACTGAAGGTTCAATTACCAACGCCCGCGCTAAAGCTACCCGCTGCTGCTGACCGCCTGAAAGCTGATGCGTCATTCGGCTTTCCATCCCGTCTAATTCTACTAATGCAAGAATATCCATCACCCTGCGGTGGAGCTCTTCTTTTTGGATTTTGCGCAGCTTTAGACCATAGGCTACATTGTCGAACACGTTGTAGTGTGGCAGAAGGGCATAGCTTTGAAAAACCATAGCTGTATCGCGCTTGTTAGGGGTCAATGCATTTATAGGCTGGTCACCTAAATAGATTTCGCCCTCATCCGGGCTTTCAAAGCCTGCTATCATGCGCAGGGTTGTAGTCTTTCCGCAACCCGAAGGCCCTAATAGCGTAACAAATGAACCTGGCTCAATAGTCAGAGAAGCATCTTTTACTGCGTAGAAGTCCTTGCCCGTTTTGGGATCCTTATATATTTTTGATATATGCTCTAAACGAACGCCCTTTTTAATTTTACCCATTATTTAAGCTCTCCTTGATTTGTTTGCTGGTGCCAAAATGCTTTATAAAGAGGTTCATCAGCAATACCGAACTATATGTTATGAGAATGAGGATGGTTGCAAAGGCACACGCTACGCTGAAGGCTCCCTTTTCCGCAAATTCGTTGATTTGTACTGTTATTAGAAGAAACTGCGGTGTAACTAAGAGAATTATAGCAGAAATGGCAGTAATGCTGCGAACAAAGGCTGTAACCAGGCCGCTTAGAAACGAATCTTTTATAAGCGGCAGTGTTACCGTCATAAAGACCCTGAAGCTGTCTGCGCCCATATCGTAGGCAGATTCCTCAATGCTCTTATCGATTTGCCTTAAAGCGGAGATGCCGCTTCGGGTGCCTGTAGGAAGGCTGCGTACAACAAACACAATTATAAGAATTAACGCAGTCCCATAGATTCCCTGTAAAAAGCCTGTATGGAAGACTCCTCCGGAAAAGCCGCGAATGTAGCCTACACCGAGTACTGTGCCCGGCACAGCCATAGCAAGCATTGAAACGGCTTCAATAAAGCCCTTTGTACTGAATCGCTTTTTTACTACGATATATGAGATTATCATAGATAATAGTGCGGTTATAGGAGCTGAAACCAAAGAGAGCAGAAAAGAATCCCGAAAGGCAACAAATCCGTGATAGCGGGTAAAAACCAAGTTAAACCATTTAAATGTAAGCGGCGTAAATTTATAGCCCCAAGTTGGGAAGAGCGCACCTATTGGAACGCAAATATACATTAAAATTACAAAAGTGGCAGCAAGAGCGCACATGGCTTTGAGCGGAACAGTCACGCTCCTGTCCTCAATGAGCATGCGGCCTCTCGAGGCTTTACCTGTGAGTGTTGCTGCTGTTTTTGCTTCAAGATAATATTTTTGCACTGCGAACATAAGCAGTGTTATTGACAATAGTACTACTGCCATGGCTGCAGCGCCAACCTTGTCGTATGCCCCGGTAATCTGCAAGTATATCGTAGTTGCAAGCGTATCGTAGGAACCGCCAATAATCATGGGGTTTGCAAAATCGGCAATTGATTCAATGAAAGTAACAAGAAACGCATTGCCAAGACCGGGCAGAAGCAGGGGCAAAGTCACATTAATAAATACTCTAAATCGGCTTGCACCCATGTCTCTTGCTGCTTCTTCTAAAGAGGGGTCAATATTTTTAAGCAGCCCTCTGAGCATCATATAACATACCGGGAAAAATGTTAACGTTTGTACAACTACAATACCCCAGAAGCCATACACGCTGTTATCATATATGCCCAAAAGAAAACGTGTAATGAGACCTGCTTTTCCAAAAAGCATGATAACAGACAGGCTAAGTACAAAGGGCGGTGAAACCACAGGCAGCATAGAGACCATTTTAAAAAGGCCGCCCACTCCTTTGCCTACTTTTACATAAACCTCGACATAGGCGAACAAGAGCCCAATCAATGTTGAGAGAATGCCGACAAGAATGCCGACATTTAAAGTGTTGGTGATTGCCTTGCGGAATGTTGGCATATCAAGGACGCGCTTAAATACATCAAACGTCAGCCCGTTGTTTCCTATGAAGCTGTCTACCAGAAGAATGGCAAGCGGATAAAGGATAAATAAAGCTAAGAAAGTAATGAGCAAAACGATGGTTGTAACCATAACCGGGTCA
Source organism: Bacillota bacterium (assembly GCA_022707005.1). Taxonomy (GTDB): domain Bacteria; phylum Bacillota; class Clostridia; order Christensenellales; family CAG-138; genus JAKJBL01. The sequence goes on from JAKJBL010000005.1 coordinate 4,966, forward strand.
GCCATCAGTTTTTTCCGTTCCAGCGCTACGCTCTGGCTCTTTGCCATGGAGCACTCCTTTCTATTAAAGGGGTGGGTATAGAACAAGAAATGGTATTAAGGTGAGATGTTAAAAATATGGGGGACGGCGGGATTTTCCGCTATCCCCCATATAGGCTAAATGAAGTTTACTCAGTCTTGAAACGGTCATCACCGCCGCCAAGGGCGTTCATAACCTCTTTTATGTATGTAGTAATATTCTTTGTGGCATCCTCAAAATCGTATTTCATAACGTTTTCGGGGTCGAGTCCGAATTCGGCAGCCTGGGGTGGCTGCTCTACGTTGTCAATAACCAAAAACTGGTAGGAGCCGTTATCTACAGCCAAGCCAACGCATTCAGGAGAGAGTGCGTATTCAATCCATAGTTTGGCTGCGTTTGGATGAGCACAGCCCTTGAAGATTGCAGTCGCGCCAATTTCAAAAGAAGTACCGCTTGAGGGGATAACCAGCTGAATGTTTTCATAGCCATTATCGACGATTTGGGTAATTCCATCATGGAGGAACCCAATGCCGACTACGCATTCGCCTGTGCCCACATTTTTGGAGGGACCGGAACCAGATTTGGTGTAGACTTCTATGTTTTTGTCAAGGTCGACAAGATACTGGATTCCCGCATCATGACCCTTTTTCTGAATCATTGTGTTTATGACCAGCTTTGCAGTACCTGCGGTATTATAGTTTGAAAGCCAAACAAGTCCTTTATACTGCGGGTCAAGCAAATCATCCCAATCTGCCGGGACCGGCAAGTTCATGCGGTTGAGTTCATCGATATTGACCATGAACCCGAGAATCCCTTTGTAAATTCCGTACCAATAGCCATCCGCATGGCGGTACATATCGCTTAAAAGATGAGAAGCATTCTTTGCATCATAAGCCTCAAGCAGACCTTCGCTCGCGCAGACATTATAAGGGTCTGTTGTGCCGCCGAACCAAACGTCAGCTGAGGGATTGCCGTTTTCTTCTTCAATTTTTGCCTGGACTTCTCCAGTTGAGAGGCGCTGGTATTCAACCTTAATGCCATACAGCCTTTCAAAGCCTTGGCACGCGGCTGCGAGGTATTCTTCTTCGCAAGAGCCGTAAACAACAAGGGTGCCATCAGCTTTTGCTGCTTCAAGCAAGGCTTCTTCTTCAGAAGGCTCAGCAGGCGCAGGTTCAGGTGCAGGCGCTGCTGGTGCAGGCTCGGGAGCTGCCGGCGCTGCAGGCGCAGGCTGGCTGCAGGCGAATAGAGACAGAACCATCATGATGCACACGATGAGCGCAAGGGCTTTTTTCATTTGTTGTTCCTCCATATTATTTTACACACGCAAAGCGATTGCTACGCGTAGTGAAGTGATACTGGAATTTTATACCCTAACCTATATGGTGTCAATGTTTAGCATACATTATAAATTATATCCACCCTGTTGTGACATCTCCAGCAAATACTACCTGCTCTTTTAAGGTCAGTTCATGGCAGATTTCGGTTGCTTCGGTCTCGCTGCCAAGTGGCACTTCAACTTCAAGACCTAAATGATTTTCAAATCCGCTTTGGGGCGGTATGATATGAAATGCCGTTATCTTATAGTATTCTTTTAAATACAATAAGAAAGCGTTGAGCTGCTCCGGCTCCTTTAGCTCGAGATAAAGGGTTGGATTACGGTGCACTTTGATATTTCGTTCCATAAAAGGGAAGAGCGCGTTGGTAATGATCACCAGCAGCATTGTAAGCAGCGCAGCTTCATAGTAGCCTATGCCTATTGCCAAGCCAATGGCTGCAGTAGCCCAAAGACCTGCAGCAGTAGTAAGCCCCATTACCTGGGTATGACTCCGTATAAGAATCATGCCAGCGCCCAAAAAGCCAATACCGGAGATTACTTGGGCTCCTACACGCAAAGGGTCTGTGCCAAAATCCAATACTTCCGTTGTATAAAGACCTATTAAAGCGGAAAGGGCTGCACCCAGACATACTAGTATATGTGTACGCATACCTGCGGCTCGCCCTCTGCGACCTCGTTCCATGCCTATAAATCCCCCAAGCATGGTTGCAAGCAACAGCCTGAAAGCTGCAGTAAAAAGCGTAAGTGAACGCAATGCGCTTAAAATATCGCCCATGTATGCCCTCTTGGGGTTTTAATTGCAGGGAGTTATAATATGTGCATACTACCATGTTATACCGGCTGGGTCAACGAATGGCAGAGAATCTTTTAATCAACAGTTGCACCCGCCTGCAGGATATTATCAAATGAAAACGAAATATTGTTTTTTGTGTTATACTGAGTTTTGTATGAGGCAGGAAATATGAACCTGATAATAGCAACTAATAATAAGAATAAAGCGCAGGAAATCCGGATGATTCTTGGCGGGTATTTTCTTGTTGCTAAAACAATTGATGAAGCGGGGATTGCGCTCGAAGTTGTAGAAGACGGAGTGAGTTTTTGCGAAAATGCAATAAAAAAAGCTGAAGAAATCTTGGCAGCAGCTGAGGATTTCGAGGCAGCTTTAGCAGATGACAGCGGCCTTGCTGTAGACGCGCTTGGGGGCGCGCCGGGCATTTACAGCGCCAGGTATGCAAATAGCGGACATGATGATAGCGCAAACAATGAAAAACTGCTAAGAGAAATGGCAGGCGTTTCAAACAGGACATGCCGCTTTGTTTGTGCTGTTGCGCTTGCAAGGCGCGGGAAGCCGACGCTATGTGTTGAAGGCGCCTGCGAAGGCGTACTCCTTGCTGAGCCTGCAGGTGAGGGCGGGTTCGGGTATGACCCTCTATTTTATTATAAGCCTGCAAAATGCTCTTTTGCTCAAATGGCAAAAGAGCAAAAAAATAAAATAAGCCATAGACGAGCTGCGCTTGAACTGCTAAAGGACAGGCTGGCGCTCGAGGAGCAAGAATAAAGCCTTTTAAAAAATCACTGTAACAGTCACAGACTGCTATCGGGTATATTTTTGTTCTGTGCGTCTAACCACTTCAACCCCTCGCTTATATGCATTTTAACTGCCGCAGGGGCGGTTCCGCCCGGCAGACTCCTGCCGTTTATGCATGCTTCGAGCGTTATTTCATTGTAAATATCCTCTTCAAAGGTCGATGAAAACAATTTGAACTCTTCAAGCGTAAGCGCTTCTATTGCCTTTTCGTGTTCAATGCAGTAAAGAACCATTTTGCCGATTGCTTCATGCGCTTCTCGAAAGGGCACGCCTTTTTTTGAAAGATAGTCTGCAGCATCGGTTGCATTTATAAAGCCTCGTTGTGCGCTATCATACATTTTATGCGTATTAAATCGCAGCGTCGCAAACATCTTGAGGAAAACTTCAAGGCAGTTGTTGACTGTATTCATTGCATCAAAAACAGCCTCCTTATCTTCCTGCATATCCTTATTATAAGCCAAAGGAAGCCCCTTCATTATTGTCAGCAGCGCAAATAAGTCCCCATATACCCTGCCAGTTTTGCCGCGAATTAGCTCTGCTGCATCCGGGTTCTTTTTTTGTGGCATTATTGAAGACCCCGTAGAGTATGCTTCGTCAATATCAACGAAACCGAATTCGTCTGTGCTCCAAAGAATGAGTTCTTCGCAAAAGCGTGAAAGATGCATCATTATTATTGAAGCGCAGCTTGCATATTCAATACAAAAATCCCTGTCGCTTACAGCATCAATGCTGTTGCGAGTTATGCCTGAAAAACCAAGCGCTTGTTTTACGGACTCCCTATCAAGCGGGTACGTGCTGCCTGCAAGCGCTCCTGAGCCAAGCGGCATACTGTCCATACGGCTTTTGCAGCTGTAAAGCCGCTCAACATCTCGCCTGAACATTTCAAAATATGCCATTAGATAATGCGCAAGTGAAATTGGCTGCGCTTTTTGCATATGTGTATACCCGGGCATTATTGTATTCAAGTAGGTTTGTGCGGTATGCAGCAGCGCTTCTTCAAGCTTGAACAAGCGTTGTATAGTCTCATTTGCTCCTTTAATGAGATATATGCGGCAGTCAAGCGCAACCTGGTCATTACGGCTTCGGCCTGTATGAAGGCGCTTGCCGGCATCTCCTATGCGTTGAGTCAGCAAAGATTCAATAAACATGTGGATATCTTCGTCTGAAGATGAAAACACGATTTTTCCTTCTTCGAAACTTGCCAATATCCTTTGAAGCTCTTCAGTAATAGCTGCTGCATCTTCTCGGCTTATTATACCTTGCGCAGCGAGCATTTTTGCGTGTGCTGCCGAGCCCATGATATCTTCACGTATCATTCGTGAATCAACATCAATAGAGGAATGGAAATCATCTATAGAAGAAGATTTTGTAAAGCGGCCGCTCCAAAGCTTGTTTGACTTATTGCTCATTTATTGCTCCTTAATTCAAGCCAGTTGCATATAAACAGGATTGGACTATTTTAATGTCTGCTCCATAAGCGCGCGCACTTTTAAAGGGAGACCAAACAGATTTATAAAACCTTCCGCATCTTTTTGGTTGTAGATTTCGTCCTTTTCAAAAGTGGCAAGGTCAGGGTTATATAAACTGAATGCGCTTTTCACGCCAGCAGGATAAGCTTTGCCTTTATAGAGCTTAAGCCGCGAAATGCCGGTTGTGTTTTGCTGCATCACATCAACCATTGCATCCATTGACTCGCGCAGCGGCGTATACCATTTGCCGTCATAAACAAGTTCCGCGTATCTTATTGCCATTTGATGCTTGTAATGCATTGTGTCTCTGTCGAGAGTCAGCATTTCTAAGTTTGCCAGCGCATCATAGAGTATGGTTCCTCCGGGGTTTTCATAAACGCCTCTGCATTTAATGCCCACGAGTCGGTTTTCTACTAAATCGTCTATTCCTATTCCGTGTTTTGCGCCAATCTCATTGCATTTAGCTACAAGCTCAACTGGGGAGAGCAAATTTCTGTTAATTGAAACAGGGGTGCCCTTTTCGAAGCCTATTTCAATATACTCAGGAGTTTCAGGCGCACACTCAGGAGCCGTGTTTATCAAATAAAGGTTCTTTTGGGGTTCATTCCAAGGGTCTTCTAAATCTAACCCCTCATGTGAAAGATGCCAAAGATTTCTATCCATGCTGTATGATTCTTCAGCGCTAAACTGAAGCTGTATGTGCTTTTGCTTTGCATATAAAATCTCATCGCTCCGGCTTTTAAGATTCCACATTCTCCAGGGGGCAATGATTTTTACCTGAGGGGCCAGTGCTTTAATTGTAAGCTCAAAACGTACCTGGTCGTTCCCTTTGCCTGTTGCGCCATGTGCAATTGCTGTGCAGCCTTCCATCTTTGCGATTTCTACAAGGCGCTTAGCAATACATGGCCGTGCGGTTGCTGTGCCCAACAGGTACTTATTCTCATACTTAGCCCCTGCGCGTAAGGTAGGGTAAGCAAAGTCTTTAATGAACTCCTCCTTCGCATCTTCGATATAGAGTTTGCTCGCACCTGTTTTAAGTGCTTTTTCATTAAGGGGAGCAAGTTCCTCCCCCTGCCCGACATCAACAGCAACTGCGATAACTTCGCACTCAAAATTCTCTTTTAACCATGGAATTATTACAGATGTATCCAACCCACCTGAATAAGCAAGCGCTATTCTTTCTTTGGACATAGGGTGCCTCCTCGAATTGCATAGTAATGCACACACAATACACTATTGTGAATAAATATGCAATATTAAATTCATAATCAGGCTTGACAAACATTCTTTTTTTCAATATACTTACGCCATTAAAGCAGAAGCACCCGCTTCTCACCTGCCGGCTCAGCCAGGCATGGTCATACAATCGGTAAATCGAGTGTACTAGTGGGCGCTTTGCGCTCACTTTCTTTTTGGGCGCATAAGCTTAAATAATATTTAATTGTGGAGGTGTTTCATTATCAGCAGCCAGGATCTAATGATCAACGGGGAGATTCGGGATCGTGAGGTTAGACTCATCGATGAAAATGGCGGGCAGTTAGGCATTGTTGAAAACCAGGTCGCTCAAGCGCTTGCCGAAGACAGGGGACTGGATCTCGTTAAAATCGCGCCGCAGGCTAACCCGCCTGTTTGTAAGCTTATGGATTATGGTAAATACCGCTTTGAGCTTTCCAAGCGCGAGAAGGAACAGCGCAAAAACCAGAAGATTGTAGAACTAAAAGAAGTGCGTCTCTCGGCGACCATAGATCAGCATGATTTGGAGGTAAAGGCTAAAAACTGCATAAAGTTTTTACAGCAGGGCGATAAAGTCAAAGTATCTATACGTTTTAGAGGCAGGCAAGCAACCCATGGGGAGATAGGCCTGCAAGTTATGGATGATTTTTATGAGCTCGTAAAGGCGCATGGATTAATCGACCGTCCCGCAAAGCAGGAAGGGCGAAATATGTTCATGGTACTAAACCCCCGTTGAATAACGGGGCAGTAATATAACCAGTAGGAGGAACTACCCCAATGCCAAAGATTAAAACCCACAGGGGTGCGGCAAAACGCTTTAATTTAACTAAATCCGGAAGGATTAAGCGTAAGAAAGCGTTTAGAAACCACATCCTGACCAAAAAATCCACCAAACGTCTGCGCGGCCTTCGCAAAACCGGCTATATAGCTGCATGCGAAGAAAAAAAGGTTCGTGCTCTTATACCATATAAATAAGGAGAGTTTTCACAATGGCCAGAATTAAAAGAGCTGTAACCGCTTTAAAAAAGCGCAGGAAAGTATTTAAGCTTGCAAAAGGTTACTATGGTGCAAAAAGCAAGCAATATCGCAGCGCATCTCAGCAGGTAATGAAATCATTATCATACGCTTATGTTGGGCGCAAACAGAAGAAGCGCGAGTATCGCAAGCTTTGGATTGCGCGCATAAATGCAGGCGCCAGGCTTAATGGTACTACATACAGCCGACTGATAAACGGTCTGAAACTTGCTGGAGTCGATATAAACCGAAAAGTACTTGCCGATTTAGCAATTACAGATATGCAGGCCTTTAAAGAGCTTGTAGGAGTGGCAATGGCTGCTCGGTCATAACTTAATAAGAGCGGCTTTTTTAGAAAGATAAAAGTCGCTCTTTCTTTTTTGGAGACAATCATAATATGCGCATAGAAAGCCGAAGCAACGAAATCATAAAACGCGTTCGGAGTCTGTCAAGCCGAAAGGGCAGGCAGGAGCAGGGCATGCATCTTGCGGAAGGATACAAGCTTGTTCAGGAGGCGCTTTCTTCGCGCATGACGATTACCCAAGCCTTCATTGAAGATGGAAGCGAAGGCAGTGAACTTGAGGTTGCCCTTGCTGAAAGCGGGTCAAATGTATACACTGTCTCTAAACATGTAATGGAGGCAATTTGTCAAACTAAGACGCCCCAGTGGGTATGTGCTGTTGTAAAGACGCCAAAAACAGAGTTTCCCTCACATACTCCGCAGCAAGGTATGCTCATAGCTCTGGATACAATCCAAGACCCGGGAAATCTCGGGACCATTATACGCACTGCGGATGCTATGGGCGCAAAGGGCGTGCTGCTATCTGAAGGATGTGCAGATGCATATTCACCAAAGAGCATCCGTTCGGCTATGGGTTCAACTTACCATATCCCTCTGTGGAGGGTAGGGCTAAAAGAAGCGCTGCAAAAGCTGCATATAGACGGGTATTGCTGCATATGCGGACATTTGCAGGGGCAGGAGGCGTTGCCGCATCTTACTGACAGATGTGTAATCGTCATCGGCAACGAAGGTAGCGGTGTAGCAGAGGTAATCGCTGCACTATGCGTACCTGTACGCCTTCCTATCTATGGGAGGGCGGAATCACTTAATGCATCAGTAGCAGCCGGTATTCTGATGTATGAGGTGGCAAAAGCGATGCACGAACACAAAAAGTCGTAGGAGGAAAGTATATCATGCAAAAACAAAAGCCTGAAGGCGGCGGCCTTATAAGAAAGGCCTGCCGACGTTACTTTGTTGACGCAATGAGCGCAATGGCACTTGGTCTGTTCTCATCTTTAATAATTGGCCTGATACTGGCTCAGCTTGCAAACATTTCTTTTTTAGCGTGGCTGCAGCCGTTTGCCCAAATTGTCAACTCTACATCCCCGGTTGTTGGGGCTGCAATAGGCATAGCTATTGCATACGGCCTTAAAACTAAGCCGCTTGTTATGTTTTCTTCTTCTGTAACTGGAGCAATCGGGTACCACTTCGGCGGTCCTGTAGGCGCATATATTTCTGCAATTGTTGGTGCAGAACTTGGAGGTTTAATCTCGGGCAAAACGCCGGTAGATATTGTTCTTGTGCCTGCGCTGACAATAATTTCAGGCGGGCTGGCAGGTTCCTTTGTCGGCCCTGCTATAAGCGCGCTGATGACAGGGCTTGGAAATTTTATAAACGAAGCAACTTATTTGCTGCCAATCCCAATGGGGATTGTTATTAGCACAGTAATGGGCATGATTTTAACTGCGCCTATAAGCTCTGCAGCAATTAGCATATCGCTTGGGCTTAACGGGCTTGCAGCCGGTGCTGCATGTGTTGGCTGCTCAACGCAAATGATTGGTTTTGCAGTCGCCTCGTATCGCGAAAATAAGATGGGCGGCCTCCTAAGTCAGGGGCTTGGAACATCAATGCTTCAATTTGGCAATATTCTTAAAAGACCTGCTATTTGGATTCCGCCTACACTTGCATCAGCAATACTTGGCCCGATTTCTACTGCTGTTTTTAAAATGACCAATAATTCAATGGGTGCGGGTATGGGTACGAGCGGCTTGGTAGGGCAGTTTGGCGCGTGGGCTTCAATGCAGCTTAGTATGCCGCCTTTAAAAATAATGGGTTTAATTCTCCTCATGCATTTTATACTTCCGGCGCTGCTTGTGTTCTTAATTAGCGAGCTGCTGCGAAAACTCGGGTGGATTCGCCTGGGGGATATGCAGCTTACGCTAAAATAGCATGGGATGAAAACTTTTTGAACCAAAGAAAACTCAAACTTGATTGCAGGAATTAAGTTTGAAATACAGAATACTATATATAATCTTTGCAGACTTACACGATATGTTTTTGTTTTGGTTTTACTTTTAGAATAACTTAGAAAGGAGCAGTGCAATGGATCACCGTTATGTGCCGGAACTTGAAGGTACTTTGCGCAGCCACATGATAAAAGTCCCCGAAATCATAAATCAAGCAACTGGTATCAGTATTTTCGGCAAATTAATCAGGTCGCTGGCTTTTTCAACTGATGTTGCAATAATTAAAAATATCAATGCTAATGCCATTATTGCCGTTTATCCTTTTACACCACAACCTGCAATAACGCACGCTATTATGACTGTAGCTGATGTGCCTGTTTTTTGTGGAGTTGGCGGGGGTATTACTGGGGGGCGCAGAACGCTCAACATTGCGCAGGACGCCGAATTTCAAGGAGCAATGGGCGTTGTGGTAAACGCGCCAACTCCAAACGAAACTATTGAAGGTCTTAAGCGTGTTATTGATATCCCGGTTGTAGTTACGGTTGTTTCAGAGCATACAGATATTAGAGCGCGCTTAGAAGCAGGAACGGATATTTTTAATGTATCAGGGGGGCCGAATACAGCAAGCATTGTAAAACAAATAAGAAACGAGTTCCCATATGTTCCAATTATTGCAACAGGTGGAATAACGTCAGACAGCATTACCTTAACAATTGAAGCAGGTGCTAATGCAATAACCTATACGCCTCCGGCACAAGCACAGCTTCTGCGGGGCATAATGGAAAAATATCGCAGTCAGTGGGATGATTGATAACAGTTTAAATTTAGCACGAAAGCCCTGCGCAGCAGGGCTTTGTGTCTTTTGAAGATATTACAAATGGTTCTCGTCCACGCTTTCTTTTGCCAGCTCTATGGCTTCTTCTGAAGGATTTACAACATTCGTAATATCATCGAGGTTAACATATTCGAGAAGAGAATATGTGGCATAGGTACGCTTCCTTTGACCTTTGTTCATTTTTCTGTTTTTCATGCTTAAAGTCTCCTAAGTAGTGTTCAGTTTAGTATTTGCGTGCTGTATGATGTTGATGCAAAAAATAGGCATAGCAAAAAGGCATCGTTTAACAAGCTTGATAAATATATAACAAAATTCTATATAATTAACCATATCTCTTGCTCAAAATTGGTTTATATATTAAAATAACAACAATTGTGCATATCCTAAGCAGGAGGTAAGTGTTTTGCCGTCCATAGTAGAGAGGATTACTGCTGCAGAAGACCAGGCTTTAACAATAAAGCGTGAGGCTGCAGTATCGATGCGTGAGGCTATTGCAGCCGCTAATCTTGAAGCCCAGAAGCATCTTTCGAAAACTTCCGAAAACGCCCGTCAAAAATATGCAGAAGCCGAAGCTGCGGCACAGGCTGAAGGTAAAGCGCTTGGGGCTGAGATTATAACTAGGCAAACAGCTCTTGCTGATGAGTACTGCCTAGAAGCAGGCAGGCGTTTGAATGAAGCTGTCGCACATATACTCGAAAGGGTTACAGAACTATGATAGTCCCCATGAAGCGGTTAACGCTCATTGCCCTTAAAAAGGATGAGGAGCGAATAATGCATGCGCTGCAAAGGCTTGCTGCAATAGAGCTTATCTCAAGTGCAGAAGCTAGACCAACAGACGGAACCCTTGAAAAACTCGAAGAAAACGTTCAGCATCTGCATTCGTCAATCGCTTTGCTTTCGTGTTATTCTGAAAAGTCACGTATGGGTCCAAAACCCGAATTCGAAGAAGGTGAGCTTGCTGGGTGTCTGCCCACTTCGCTTGAACTAAGTGAAAGCGCGGAAAGGCTTGAGCGGGAGCTTGCTTCAGCACGCGCTGAAATAGATAAACGCTGCGCGCTCATAGAATCGCTTAGCCCGTGGGAGGGGCTCAACTCAAGAATCGAACAATTACAGCCCACAAATAATGTTCGATTCATATATGGGCTTTTAGAGCAGGCCGACCTTGACAAGCTTAGTTTCTCCGATGCAGCGATTGAAGTCTTTGGCGAAACCCATCGCAAAGCAATGCTTATTGCGTGCCATGCGGAGGATTATGAGGCATATCTCCGTGAACTAAAAGGCTTATCCTTTTCAGAATATGAGTTTCCTAAGTTAATAGGAACGCCTTTAGAAAATATAAAAAGACTTGAGTCTGAAATCACTGATATTAAAAGCAGCGAAAAAAGAATTATATCTTCGCTTAATGACTGTGCCAGCGAGCTTACACAGCTAAGGCACGCATTTGATGCGGCAATTATAGCGCGCGATCGTGAAGCTGCAAAAGCCAGACTCTCTGCCACTTCAACTTCATTTATTCTTGAAGGCTGGATGCGCTCTGATGAAAAAGACAAGGTCTTTTCAGCGATATCTGCCATAACTGATGTATTTTATTTCGAAGAGCGTGACCCATTAGATGATGAAGAACCGCCAAGTGTAGTAAAAAACAATAAGCTTATTAAACCATTCGAAACCGTTACAAACCTGTATTCCAGACCTTCTCCTTCAGGAATTGACGGCACCCCGTATATGACGCCGTTTTATTTTCTGTTTTTTGGCATGATGCTCTCAGATACAGGTTATGGGCTTGTGCTGTTTTTAGGCTGTCTGCTTTTCTTAAAGTTTATGAAACCCAGCGGCATGACAGAAGGGATTGCAAAGGTGCTCTGCCTTGGAGGTATTTCAACAATTATTTGCGGCTTCTTTATAGGCACATTCTTTGGTATGGATTGGAACGATGTGTTTGGCACACCTGCAGGAACCTGGCCAATTCTTTTTGACCCGATGAATCAACCTATGCCAATGCTCTATTTGTGTTTCGGTCTTGGTCTGTTCCATATGCTTTCGGGTGTATGCATAAACATTTGGCGGACTCTTAAAAGCCGTGATTATGCAGCCGCGTTATTCGATAATTTTTCTTGGCTTATGATTGTGTTGGGGCTCCTGGTTTTTGGGTCGCCAAGCCTAATTGAGGGCGTACCGCCCGCGCTTGCTAAAGCAGGCCTTGCAGCAGCTGCGCTTGGAGGGGTTTTAGTCTTAGTATTTGCAGGGAGAGATAAAAAGAATATCTTAAAGCGTGCAATAAGCGGTGCGGGCAAGCTCTACGATATTTCAGGCTATTTAAGCGATATGCTTTCCTATGCGCGTGTTTTTGCTTTAGCCCTGTCAACAGGTGTTATTGCAAGCGTTATGAATATGCTTGTAGGTATGATCGGCGCTTCTTTGGGCGGGACTGTAATAGGCAAGATTATTGGGTTTATAATAATGGCTGCGTTATTGACATTCCTGCATGCATTTAGCATAGGCATCAATGTGTTAGGCTGTTTTGTACATTGTGCAAGGCTGCAGTATGTGGAGTTCTATGGCAGGTTCTATGATGCAGGCGGCAGACAATTTATACCGCTTGGCTATTACCCGAGGTTCGTGAAGGTTAAATAGCTTAGATATATAGTTGAGGTTTAGGCGCAAATACTTGAAATGAAACAATCAGGAGGAGTTCAACAATGGAAGGTATTCAGGCAATCCCAAACATCGGTGTTGTGTTTGCCACATTAGGCGCTGCACTCGCAGCTGGTCTTGCAGGTGCAGGTTCGGCTATGGGTGTGAGCATTGCAGGCCAGGCGGGCGGCGGGGTCATTTCAGAAGAGCCTGAAAAGTTCGGCATGGTGCTTGTTCTCCAGCTGCTGCCCGGTACCCAGGGGATTTATGGTCTTCTTATAGCGTTCATAATTGCAGTAAAGGCTGGTCTTCTTGGAGCAGGCGGCCCCTTTGTTACACTGGAACAGGGCTTGTCATTGCTGTATGCGGCAATACCCGTTGGGTTTACCGGCTTTATTTCCGCAATATACCAAGGCAAGGTTGCAGCAAGCGGTATCGGCTTAGTTGGTAAGCGCGGGGAAGAAGCCGGAAAGGCTATCATTTTGACTGTTATGGTCGAGACATATGCTGTTCTTGCGCTGCTTATTTCCTTCCTGCTTGTTAATGGTGTTCAAGTCGGGTAGATTTTGGATGCTTTATAACTTGTGTACCTGCCATTCCCCCAAGCAAAGCGGGTTTGGCTTAAACAGGTGTGTTAATCGGAAAGGCTGGTGGCGCATTGATACAGAGCGAATCTAACAATGGAGCGCAAAAACTAATCGACCGCATTTTAGATGATGCAAGAGCTGAAGCAGAGGTTATTGCAAAACAGTCGCAAGCTGAAGCTCAGGCTATTCGTGAGCGTGCAAAACGCGATGAGGCGGAGATTTTTAATGAGGCTGCAGCAAGGATTGAGCGAATGCGCAAAGAGGTGCTTGAGCGGCATCGTACAAACGCTGAGCTTGATTCGAGGAAATACATGCTTGCCAAAAAACGTGACATCATTGAGAAAGCGTATACGTCAGCGTTGGAGCAGCTCCATAAAATAAGCGGCAAAAAACGCGAAGAGTTTTTGCAAAAACTCACAATAAATGAAGCTGACGGCGGAGAGCGAATTATCCCATCTAAAAATGACGCAGAAGTATTTGCCCACATACTGCCGCAGATAAATAAAGCGCTTGAAGCTGCAGGCAAAACGAAGCTTGAACTTGGCAGCGAAGCAACATCTTTAAGCGGCGGTTTTTTGCTCATAGGTGAAGGCTATGAGAAGGATTGTTCGTTTGATGCGCTTTTGCGCGATGTACGCAACAAAACAGAAAGTGAAGTTGCGCTAATTTTATTCGAATAAAGCGAGGGTTTAATATGCCACAGCAGAGCGCCTTATTCGGCGTGGCGCGAATACGCGTGCATGAAAAAAAGCTGATTAACAAAGAGAAACTTGCCCGCATGGCTGAGGCCAGCGCACAGGAGGCACTGCGTTTGTTGCTGGATTCAGGCTATGGAACAATGCCTGAGGCGACAATAGAAGACTCTGAAGAAATTATTGCTTCAGCGCTTTCACAGACTTATTCGCTTGTGCGCGAAGTAACGCCTAATTCGCTCCTTACGGATATTTTTCTTATGAAAGCTGATATCCATAACTTGAAGCTGCTGCTTAAGCTCAGACTGACAGGTTCAACTGAGGAACCTGCATTTATGTCAGGCGGCGTATACAGCACAGAGGCGCTCTCTCAAATGGTTGCCTCATCTGATTATTCCGCGCTTGCTGATTGGCTCTGCGCAGCAATGGAGTCGCTTGAGCAAAGCTTTGTTTCTCACATAAACCCTGTTAAAATATCAGTTCAGCTTGATAATGCATATATGGAATATGCGCTTAAAAACGGAAACAGCTTTGTTGTGGAATATTTTAAAGCACAGGCAGACTTTAACAATGTGCTCGCAGCATTGCGGCTTCGTGCAATGAACCAAGGCGCAGATAAACTAAAAGAAGTTTTTATACCGGGCGGCGATATCACATTTCTAACGCTTTCATGCGCTATGGAAGTACCTGTTGAAGCGTTTGCAAAGGCAGTTTCAACAGGGCCTGCAAGCCGCTCAATACAGCTTGGCATAGATGCGATGCTTCGCACCGGGAGGATATCTTCGCTCGAGCGTGAAAGAGATAACTATTTAATTGTTTTAGCAGGCCGCAATAAGGGCGAAATTGATACAATTGCGCCTATAATAGGCTTTCTGCTCGCTCGCGAACAAGAAGCAAGAAGCATTAGGCTAATTCTAACAGCCAAACGCAATAATCTGCCGGATTCAATTATTTCGGAAAGGCTGCGGGAGCTCTATGGATAAAAAAAAGGCTGGCATAGCAATAATAGGCGACCGTGACTCTGTGCTTGTTGCAAAGGCAGTAGGGCTAGCGGTGTTTGATGAATCAAATTCAGAACGGGCTTCAAAACTAATACATAGGCTGGCAAGAGAGAATTACAAGGTGATATTTCTTACAGAGCCGCTCTATAATGGCTGCAGCGAAGCCATATCAAAATACAAAACCGAGACATTCCCAGCTATTATACCGATTCCGGATTCACACGGTGCTTCCGGGGTAGCAATGGCTCAAATAAAAGCAAACGTTGAAAAAGCAATTGGTACGGACATTCTTTTTGCGGAGGAAGGTTAAATGGGTGAAGTTGGAACTATTATCAAGGTATCCGGCCCGTTGATTGTTGCAGACGGCATGGCGGATGTTCAAATGTATGACGTTGTCCGCGTTTCACAAAAAAGGCTAATCGGCGAGGTCATTGAACTGCGCGGTGACCGTGCATCAATACAGGTTTATGAGGAAACTGGAGGTATAGGCCCGGGAGAGCCCGTTGAAACGACAGGCGCACCTCTTTCTGTTGAGCTTGCGCCCGGCCTCATTGAATCTATTTACGATGGAATACAGCGGCCGCTTAATATAATCCGAGACCAAACAGGCGACCGTATCACGCGCGGAATTGTTGTTGATGCGCTTGACCACGAAAAGCTCTGGGAGTTTAAACCGGTTTGCGCAGTGGGAGAGTTAGTCAAAGCAGGAGATATTTTAGGCACAGTTCAGGAAACCGAAGCAGTTGAGCACCGTGTAATGGTACCGCCTGGTGTAGAGGGAACGCTGAGCTGGATATTCGAAGGAAGCTGCAACATTATTTCTCCTATCGCCAAAATTAAGACTGAAAAAGAAGAGCAAGAAGTTAATATGCTGCAAAGATGGCCTGTTAGAAAAGGCAGGCCATACGGCAAAAAGCTGCCGCCAAACGAGCCAATGCTGACAGGCCAGCGTGTTATAGACACCCTTTTCCCAATTGCAAAAGGTGGTGTGGCTGCTGTGCCCGGCCCGTTTGGAAGCGGCAAAACAGTGGTGCAGCATCAACTTGCAAAATGGGCTGATGCAGATATTATAGTTTATGTTGGTTGCGGTGAGCGTGGAAACGAAATGACGGACGTGCTTATGGAGTTTCCCGAACTAAAAGACCCGCGCACAGGGCTCTCCCTTATGAAGCGCACGGTTTTAATAGCTAACACCTCCGATATGCCGGTCGCAGCTCGCGAAGCATCAATTTATACGGGCATAACAATAGCAGAGTATTTCCGCGACATGGGCTATAAGGTTGCAGTTATGGCTGATTCAACTTCACGCTGGGCAGAAGCGCTTCGTGAAATGAGCGGCAGGTTGGAAGAAATGCCTGGCGAGGAAGGTTACCCAGCGTATCTTTCGAGCCGCTTAGCTGAGTTTTATGAACGCGCAGGTATTGTTGAAACGCTTGGCAGCAATCCGCGGCTTGGCGCAGTAACAGCAATCGGCGCTGTATCACCTCCAGGCGGAGATATTTCCGAGCCAGTTTCGCAGGCTACTCTTCGGATTGTTAAAGTATACTGGGGGCTTTCGAGCAGGCTTGCATATGCGCGCCACTTTCCTGCTATAGATTGGCTGCAGAGTTACTCCCTTTATATTGACAGGCTTAGTGCATGGTATAAAAAAGAAATTACCGAAGAATGGCCTGATATGGTTCAGCGCTTGATGGATCTTTTGCAAAGCGAGAGTGAACTTGATGAAATTGTGCGGCTTGTAGGAATTGACGCGCTAAGCTTTAACGACCGCTTGATACTTGAGGCAACGCGCTCAATACGCGAAGATTTTCTCCACCAAAACGCATTCCATGAAGTTGATACATATGCCTCATTAAAGAAGCAGCTTATGATGCTTTCTGTAATACTTGCCTATTATGAGCAAGGAATGGACGCGCTTAATGCGGATGCCTCTTTTGCAAAGCTTACAGCTTTGCCTGTGCGCGAGGCAATAGCGCGGTTTAAGTATACGCCTGAAGAAGAATGCGAAGAACGCTTTAAGCAGATAATGGAACAGCTCTGCAATGAAATGAACGGGCTTTCCGAGGGAGGGGAAGAGGATGCGTAAGGAATACCGCACCATAAAAGAAGTCGTAGGACCCCTAATGATGGTTGAAAATGTCGAAGGGGTAAAATATGACGAACTTGTTGAAATCGAACAGCAAGATGGTGAACTGCGCCATGGAAGGGTCCTTGAAATAAACGGCGATAAAGCGTTGCTGCAGCTTTTTGAAGGCTCACAGGGCTTGCGCATAACAACATCAAAGGCGCGATTTCTTGGCAGAAGTATTGAGCTTGCAGTAGCACCTGATATGCTGGGCCGTGTTTTTAGCGGTATGGGAAGCCCAATTGATGGAGGTGCTGAGTTAATACCCGTAAAGCGGCTTGATATCAATGGGGCGCCTATGAACCCCACTGCACGCGACTACCCAAGCGAGTTTATCCAAACAGGCATTTCTGCAATAGATGGGCTCAATACTCTCGTGCGTGGGCAGAAGCTTCCGGTTTTCTCAGGGAGCGGTTTGCCGCATGCGCAAGTGGCTGCGCAAATTGCCCGGCAATCCAAGGTTCTTGGCAAGGACGAAAACTTTGCTGTGGTATTTGCGGCTGTTGGCATAACATTCGAAGAAGCAGATTATTTTATAAGTGATTTTCGTGCAACAGGCGCAATCGAACGTACAGTAACTTTTGTAAATCTTGCAAATGACCCTGCCATTGAACGTATTGCAACACCGCGAATGGCAATTACTGCAGCTGAATACCTTGCATATGAACTTGATATGCATGTGCTGGTCATAATTACGGATATCACAAACTATGCAGAGGCTTTGCGGGAGGTTTCCGCAGCCCGCAAGGAAGTGCCGGGCCGCCGTGGATATCCAGGGTATCTCTACACAGACCTTGCAACGATGTATGAACGCGCAGGCAGAATAAAAGACAAAAAGGGTTCCATCACAATGATACCAATTTTGTCAATGCCTGAAGATGATATAACGCACCCTATCCCCGATTTGACCGGCTACATTACAGAAGGGCAAATCATCCTCTCGCGCGAACTGAACAGGCGCGGGTTAACGCCGCCAATAAATGTCTTGCCCTCGCTCTCACGCTTAAAGGATAAAGGCATAGGCAGCGGTAAAACCAGGGAAGACCATGCGGATACCATGAACCAGCTCTTTGCCGCATATTCGCGCGGCAGAGATGCAAAGGAACTTGCTGTTATTCTTGGGGATGCAGCGCTCTCGGATACTGACAAACTTTATGCGAAATTTGCAGACAGTTTTGAAAAGGAATATGTGTCCCAAGGTTATTATACAAACCGGACAATCGAGGAAACTTTAGCAATAGGGTGGAAACTGCTTTCGATTTTGCCAACAACCGAGCTTAAACGAATTAGGGATGCTTATATCGAAAAGTATTTGCCTAAAGCTAAGGAGGAGTAGCTATGGCTGCCCTGCAGGTAAAACCTACGCGCATGGAATTAAGCAACCTGAAGAAAAAACGTCAGGTTGCTGTGCGCGGGCATAAACTGATGAAAGACAAGCGCGATGAAATGGTGCGCAGGTTCATCATTTATATTAGGCGCAACCGTATGCTGCGTGAGCAGGTAGAGCAAAAGCTTTCTCTTGCGATGTCGGAATTTGTAATTGCCCGCGCCTCAATGAGCCATGCATCAATCGAAGAAGCGCTCAGTTATCCTGCACGCCCCGCAACAGTGCATGCATCAACGCGCAATGTGCTCTCAATAAAGATGCCTGAACTTACGCTTGAGGAAAGCGCCGGATTTGAGTATCCATACGGGTTTGCGACTACCAGTGCAGAACTTGATGCTGCAGTTCAAGCATTTGCTGAACTCCTGCCAATGCTTATTGAGCTTGCTGAAGTAGAAAAAATCTGCAACCGGCTTGCGGACGAAATAGAAAAAACAAGGCGTCGTGTTAATGCGCTTGAATATGTGATGATACCTCAGTTTGAGGAAGCAATCCGTATGATTACAATGAAACTCGATGAAAATGAGCGCGGCAATCTGACGCGCCTCATGAAAACAAAAGAAATGCTTGCGCAAAAGAGCTAACTAGTTTTGGCATAAACAGGGTCGTACAGAAACGGATAATTGGTTGATCTTTTAACAATACATCAGGGTTGTGCAGGAATCTTATTCAGCTTTCCGTACAGCCTTTTTTGTATTTGCAAGCTACTTTAATGGATGAAGAAATTCTATTGTCTTAGTAGCCGCATAATTATATAATTTACGCAGCAGCAACTTAGGGAGGACTTGTAATGCAAAAGGCGCCTCATATTCTTATATGTGACGACCAGCCGATAATCCATGAGTCACTTGGCATTTATCTCGAAAGAGAGGGCTTTACGCATGAGAGCGCTTTTGATGGTGTGCAGGCGCTGAAGAAGGCGCGCGAAAACCCACCAAGTTTAATTCTGCTTGATTTAATGATGCCTGGAATAAGCGGGACTGAGGTTTGCCGAGAATTGCGAAAGACAAGCCAGGTGCCAATAATTATGCTTACAGCTAAGAGCGAAGAAGTCGATAGGATTCTCGGGCTTGAGTTTGGAGCAGATGATTATATAGTGAAACCATTCAGCGCGCGCGAGGTGGTAGCGCGTGTTAAAGCTGTGCTTAGGCGAACAGAGCAGAAGCAGGTTCAACCTCTGCAGATTTTAAGGTTTGAAGGGCTTGAAATAAACGCTGCAAGCTACGATGTACGGGTCGATGGCAAATCTGTGCCCTTAACCCCAAAAGAAGTTGAAATTCTATATTTGTTGGCTTCCCAACCCGGCCGTGTATTTGACCGTGAACAGATATTGGCAAAGGTTTGGGGATATGATTACTTTGGTGATACCCGCGCTGTTGATACTCAAATAAAAAGAATACGGCAAAAGCTCCCACAGGATAGTGTTGATTGGGGAGTTAAAACTGTTTATGGCATAGGCTATAAGTTCGAGACAGGTAAATGAAAAGCGGATTTTTAAATAAACTGCTGCTGTTCACCTTCCTTTCACTTCTGCTTTTTGCGCTGTTGGCAGGAATCATGTTTTCATATACAAGCCAAAATGTGTTTATGAGCATTAAAGCAAGGGATTTAATTCCGCGCGCTGTTTTCATCAGCGCAATCGTATCCCAGTATCAGCGTGGTGAAATTTCTGCTCTGACGCTTGAAAGCATATTAAACAGCGATATGATGCTTTGGGATGCAACTGTGCATATTATTGTATCAGACGGTATGTTAATCGCCAATACAGGGGGAGAAGCAGGTGCTGAGGCGCTAAATCTTCTCGTGCCTTATCTGCCTCAAGTATTATCTGATTCAACGGGTATATTGGTAGCAAATTCAAAAGAGCTTGGAATCATTGTTGCAGCTGCAGTATATGGTGTTGATGCATCTGTGCTTGGAGCTGTGTTTTTAACCAAGCCGCTTTATGAGGTAAAAGCAGCTTTAAGCGGGCTTAACAGCGCGCTTATCGTTAGCCTGATAGGCGTTTTTATGGTAATGCTCTTGCCAGCATACCTTGGGTCACGCGGCATAACCAGGCCGCTCCTGCAAATGTCACTTGCTGCAAAAGCTATGGCAAAAGGCGATTTTTCTATTCGCGCAAATGAAAGACGCACTGATGAACTTGGTCAGCTTGGGAATTCACTTAATGAACTTGCTGAGGAACTGTCAAAAACCATTGGCGATTTAACGCTTGAACGCAACCGGCTGCGTAATATTTTAGATGGCTTAAAAGAAGGTGTAGTTGCTGTAGATAATGCAGGCGCTATTACCCACTTTAATAAAGCTGCAGAAAACATTTTAGCCATTCCCGGCGAAAGCCTGTTGGAACGTTTAAATGAGCTGTGGCCGGATACTTTGCAGGATGCGGCTATGCAGAAAGATGGCATTGCAGCTAATTCTCGAGTAGTTGCATTCGGACAAGAGCAGCTTCAAATAACAAAAACAGGTATTCTCGGGCGGGAAGGTGAACCTGCAGGCGCCGTTGCGACGATACGGAATATAACTGAAGAAATGCGCCTTGAACAGACACGCCGCGACTATGTTGCTAATGTCAGTCATGAACTGCGTACACCTACGGCTTCTATTCGAAGTCTTGCCGAAGCGCTCAACGATGGGCTTGTAAAAGAAGAAGAAGACAGCCAAAGGTATTATGGCTATATTCTAAGAGAAAGCATTAGGCTCTCAAGGCTCATTGATGACTTGCTTGAACTCTCAAGGCTGCAGTCTGGGGCAGTCGCTCTAAAAAAATATAATGTTGATTTAAAGCCTCTGCTAGATGGGTTAGCCGAGCGATTTGAACTTGCTGCAACGGAAAGCGGCCTGGAGTTTTCTTATTCGCCCGAACTGTCTAAGCTAAAGGCATATACAAACAAAGACAGGGTAGAGCAAATCCTAATAATACTTTTGGATAACGCAATCAAGTATGCAGTGGATGGGGGGTTAGTCAGGTTAGCTGCAAAAGATAAACCCGAGGGTTTAATGCTCTCTGTCTGCAGTACAGGCGAAATTCAAAGAGAACATCTGCCTCACCTGTTTGAACGTTTTTACAAAGCTGATAACGCACATGCAGAGCAGGGCATAGGTCTTGGACTTGCAATAGCGAAGGAAATAGCAGCATTGCTTGGGGAGCGGATTTGGGCAGAAAACTGCAGCGGAGAAGCCTGTTTTAGATTTATGTTGAAACATTACTCTTATACTGTGCAAAATTCTTAATTCCAAAAGCAGAACATCTACTCTTTTATGCCATAATACACAAATTATGCATATACAGGCTTCATTTGTTCTACAAATTAAATATTAAGCATATGTTATACTGTGCCATCAATCAATGGCTTGGGCTGCTGCCTTGCTAACTGGAGACGGGTATGCGCATTTCAATTGAATGGTTTCTGTTGGATAATATGCTTATGAATCTTGCGGTTTTAGTCCTTTCTGCAGCCTTATCAGGATTTCGGCTGAGTATGCCCGCTGCTTTTGCAGCTTCACTTTCCGGTGCGGTATTTGCCCTTTTAGCGGTTTCAAGCTGTCCTGTGCTCACAAAACTGCTGCCGAAACTCCTGTTTGCCTTAGTTCTTGCGCTTGGATTAAAATTCAGTAATTTTGCAGGGTATTTGAGGTCACTTCTATGTGTGTTGTTAAGCGCCATGCTGCTAGGCGGTTTAATGCTTATATTGGTGCATTTGCAAACTAATGAAGTAAAGTCTGCTTTTGTTGGAGGGGTTCTTCTTGGGTCGGTTGAAATACGCCTGCTGCTTTTAACAGTGGCTTTTGCTGCAGTTTTGCCTCGTTGTTTGCGTTATCTAAGAAATATAACACGAATTGATACAAACAAAATACCTTTGAAAGTGATTGTAGACGGATACAGCTTAAGCACTACCGCCCTCATTGATTCTGGCAACCTGCTTGTGGAGCCGATTTCAGGCCTTCCTGTTGTTTTAATTAACAACTGCCCAAAGTTTGAGGAAGGATACCCGGTTCTTTATAGCAGCTTTGGTTCAGATGGCGAAATAATTGCGCGCAGGGCGAAGTCTGCAAAAGCATTTATAGGCGGTGCTTGGCGGGAGATGGATGTAATGATTGCTTCCGCTCCTTCAAGAATTGGGGATGCAGGAGCCATAATCGGCAGTATTGCGCTGCCATCATAAACAAAGGGTTTCGTGAAGGGGGCAACATCTTATGAAACGCTTAATCCAATGGTTGAGCAGGCTATTCTTTCGCAAACCCAAAGGCATTTGGTATGTCGGCTCTGGGGAAACCCTGCCGCCGCCGCTTTCAGCAGAAGAAGAACAGGAATGGATTTTGCGGCTTTCCAATGGCGATGCAGCCGCACCTCGCCTTCTTATTGAAAGGAACCTCAGGCTTGTCGTCTATATTGCCCGTAAATTTGAAAATACAGGGGTTTGTATTGAGGATTTAATTTCAATAGGCACAATTGGTCTAATTAAAGCTGTTAATACATTCGACGCGAAAAAGAAAATTAAGCTCGCGACATATGCCTCGCGGTGTATAGAAAACGAAATCCTTATGCATCTAAGGAGAACATGCAGGCTCAAGATGGAGGTATCGCTTGATGAACCGCTTAACATTGACTGGGATGGCAATGAGTTGCTGCTCTCAGACATACTCGGCACCGATTGCGACATTATCGAGCGGGGGATAGAAGATGAGGTTGACAGGGAACTGTTGCTCTCAGCTTTAAAAAAACTGACTCCGAGAGAGCAGCATATAGTGGAACTGCGTTTCGGGCTCAATACTGAAAAAGAATGTACGCAGAAGCAGGTAGCTGATATTTTAGGAATCTCACAAAGCTATATTTCAAGGCTTGAAAAGCGCATAATAAAAAGACTTAGGAAAGAAATGCTTAAGATGCAATAAGCCCAAACCAAGCCGAGAATTGTAATTCTATACGTATTTTTGCATGTGCTTTAATGCGTTCTTTTCTAAACGCGAAACCTGTGCTTGGCTTATGCCGATTTCCTTACTGACTTCCATTTGTGTCTTGCCCTCAAAAAAGCGCATTTGAAGTATACGCTGCTCACGCTCATCAAGGTGGGATATGCCTTGCCAAATTGCAATGCTGTCAAGCCAGTTTGCATCGTTTACCTTTGAGTCGCCGATTTGGTCCATCACTAAAATCGCATCACCATCATCGTGATAAATTGGTTCATGAAGAGATATCGGGTCCTGAATTGCATCAAGTGCAAAAACAACATCTTCTTCGGAAATTTCAAGTGCTTTAGCAATCTCGGATATGCTTGGCTCTTTAGAGAACTCATCCATTAAACGCTTGCGAGTCTGCAATGCTTTATAGGCGGTATCCCTTAGGCTTCTGCTTACACGGATTGTGTTGTTGTCTCTTAAATGCCTGCGGACTTCGCCAATAATCATCGGAACTGCATAAGTTGAGAATTTAACATCATGCGATAAATCGAAGTTATCTAGCGCTTTAATCAGGCCTATGCAGCCGACTTGAAAAAGGTCGTCCATCTGCTCTCCGCGGTTAGTAAAGCGCTGAATAACGCTAAGCACCAGCCTCAGATTACTTCTTAAAAATTCGTCTCGCGCTGAGATATCGCCAGTTTTCACTTTCAAAAGCAATGCGCGCATTTGTTTTTGGGTTAGCACGGGGAGCTTTGAGGTATCAACTCCACAGATTTCCACTTTATTAAGCGCCATAAAAGCTGCACCCCCGTCCATTTGCTGTAGCTGTTTTTATCTTTGCCCAAGCAGGCTTTTTTATCCTGGACAAAACTGCCTAAGCATAAGCTGCTAAGTGGAAAAACACCGATAAAATGGGGGAATCGTGAGTTAAAAATTTTGTCTGGTATTATCTGCCACGCTTAATGTGTTATGCTGACTAACCCTGCCTGAATAAGCATAGGTTGATATAGTGGGGGGAATTAATATGGCAGCCAAAAAGCATAAAGCAACAAAACTAAGAACTTATAAAGGGCGCAAGCCAAAATTAAAAAGCATGCTGCTTGAAGCTATGGATTTGCCTGTAGAAACAGATGCTTTAACACCAAAGATTACAATGGTAGGCAAAAGCAAACTGCTTATAGAAAACCATAATGGAGTATTGCAATATAATTCGAATTTGGTACGATTTCTTTCCCATGATGGAACTCTTGAAATAAAGGGCAGCTGCTTTATTCTTAAACAGCTTGCTAATGGTCGGGCCTATATAAACGGCGTAATCGAGTGCATCAGTTACTTAGAATAGGAAGTCTGCAAAGTTAGGAGAAAGCTTAAATGTGGAATTCCATTTTTGGATATGTTATTATACGTTTGGATGGCATGGGCATTGAACGCTTTCTTAACCGCATTCTTAAGGCAGGAATACCAGTTTGGAATGTATATCGCCTTGAATGCGGCAGTGTAAATGCCGAAATGCGTGCAAAGGATTTTTTGAAACTAAGGGAACTTAAGCGCGGCTTAAGCTGCCGCATTCATATAGTGAAACGGCATGGTCTTCCCTTTTTATATGCAAAGTTTCGGTTTAGAAAACTGCTCATTTTCGGTGCAGCAGTTTCTTTTACACTCGTGGTTGTTTTTCAAGCGCGAATTTGGCTCTTTCGCGTTGAAGGTATCTCGCAGGTGCCTGAAGCAGTAATAATGCGCGCTATTGCGAGCGAGGGTGTACGGGCAGGAGCAGCCCGCACAGGAATTGAAACTGCAGCGCTTGGCCAGGCAATAAGAACTTATGACAGGCGCATTGCTTGGGCAGGGGTTAAGCTCGATGGCATAATCATGCGGATAAAGGTTGTTGAGGCAGAGCCTATTCCGCTTCAGCAGGATAAGAGCGCACCTGTTAATGTAGTCGCAAAGAAGGATGGTATCATTGAACGGATTACCGCACTTTCCGGAAAGGCTAATGTGAAACAGGGCGCTGCAGTTCGTGCGGGAGATGTGCTTATTAACGGCGACATTACCCGCGAAGGCGCTTTAGAGCGCTTAATGGTACATGCTGAGGGTGATGTATCAGCTCAGGTTTGGTACAGGGCGGTATTAAACTTGCCGCCTACTCAAAAACAACTTGCAAGAAGCGGTAAATATCAGCCGTTTCGCGCAATACTTATTGCAGGCTGTCCTGTTTACAAAACTCCTGTTGCCTATGCCTCGCATGAATTGGAATTTCAAAACGGAGCAATTGTTAGGGGCTTGGTTCTACCGCTGTGCCTGATAAAGGGGAGTTGTTATGAGTTAACACTTCAAGATATAGAGCGTGAACCTGATGAATTGTTGGCTGAAGCATTGTTTTATGCAGAACTTGATGCTATTGAACGCGTGCCAAAGGAAGCAAGCGTGCTGAAAAAAGTGAGTGAAACCGAAATCTTCGAAACTGGCGCAGTGAGTGCTGCTGTTACAATTTGCACACTTGAGGATATCGGCTTAACAAAAGCAATAGATTATATAATAGAAGATTAAACATTGTTCGAACAAAAGCAGAAAGGCAGGCAGTCTTTGTCAGAAGAAAACTATCTTATGGAAAATGGCGCTGAGCATACTGAAAGATGCACGCAAGCGCTGCTCGAGATACAATCCTTGGACGAGCAGATTAAACTGTTCGGCGTATTTGATGAAAATCTCGATATTTTGCAGGCAGAAACGCATACACGAATAAGCGCAGCTGCAGATTGTATAAAAGTCGAGGGTGCACCTGAGAATGTTGATTTGTGCGCAACTGTCTTGGAAAAATTGCTGCAGATGCTCAGAAAGGGCGAACCTATAAACCGCAGTAGAATCAGATATGCAGTAGACCTTGCAAAAGAGGGAAATGCAGATATGATTGAGCAGATTATGGGGGATGTCATTGCAATTACTAATCGGGGGAGGCAAATAAAATGCAAAACACTCGGCCAAAAACGGTATGTTCAGGCGCTTAAAGAATATGAGCTGGTTTTTGGTGTCGGCCCTGCCGGAACAGGCAAGACATATCTTGCTGTTGCTATGGCTGTACTGGCATTTAAGAATAAAGATGTAGACCGAATTATTCTTACAAGGCCTGCAGTAGAAGCAGGAGAAAAACTTGGGTTTTTACCTGGAGACCTGCAAAACAAAGTAGACCCTTATTTGCGCCCTCTCCATGATGCCTTAAATGATTTTCTTGGCAACGAAACATACCGAAGTTTAGTTGAACGTGGATCTGTTGAGGTTGCGCCGCTTGCATATATGCGTGGACGAACTTTAAACAACGCTTATATAATACTGGATGAGGCGCAGAATTGCACAATAGAGCAGATGAAAATGTTTTTGACCCGCTTTGGGGAGGGCTCGCGCGTTGTTGTTACCGGTGACATAACTCAAATCGATTTAGCGCAGGATCGTAAGAGCGGGCTAATTCACGCATTATCTGTACTTGAAGGAATAGAAGGGATAGCACAAGTCATGCTTACTTACAAGGATGTAGTCCGCCATGATTTAGTGCAGCGTATAATCCGCGCTTACGAAAGACGCAAGGGTTGACAAGGGGGAAGCATGAGCAAACGTGTCGATACTGAAAGGATAAACCTTGTATCAATGCTAATGATAGTATTGGCTTTTGCAGCGTGCTATATTTCGGCTGTCGTAGTTCTCACACCAAAACTTTATGATGTATCAATTGGTTCAAAAGCTTCGCATAATATTATTGCACCGCGTACAGTTGTTAACGCTGCAGCAACGCAGGCTTTACGTGATGCTGCAGCAAAAGAAGTTCAGATTGTATATAAGCTCGATGAATCGCTTGTAAATAAATATTCAGAAAACGCGGCTGTTTTTTTCCAGAATGTTAATTCATTAAGGCAAGAAGCTCAAGCGCTGCGCAGCGCGTATTCAGGGTCGAGGCTTAGACCAACCGGGGAATTATCTGTAAGCGAATGGCAGCTTGTTGTGAGTGCTGCTGAACTTCAAGAAATGATGCAACGCTTTACAGTGCCTGTCTCTGCAGATGAGGGCTGGTGGTTGCTTCATGTTGA
This sequence comes from Bacillota bacterium, assembly GCA_022707005.1. Lineage (GTDB taxonomy): Bacteria > Bacillota > Clostridia > Christensenellales > CAG-138 > JAKJBL01. Next base: position 32,107 of record JAKJBL010000005.1, read on the forward strand.
AGAAAATGAAATTTTGCGGTTTCAGGAAGCTGTGTTGCCAAAATTACTAAATGTGCTACAAAGCGGAGTCGAAGAGCGCATGTTGTCTGCAAAAAAAGCGGCATTGATTCATGAGCTTAATTCAACTGAGCTGTCCGAAATCCTAAAAAACATAGGTCAAAAGGTGCTTCAAGAATGCCTTTTGCCAACATTTGTAGAAGACAGAGAAGCAACAGCGCATGCGCGCGCATCTGCTGCAGCTGCAGTCGCGCCTGTTGAAATCAGGCGGGGGGATATAATCGTCCGCGAGGGAGATGCAGTTACAAAGGAGCAATATGCAATACTTAATTCTTTAAGCCTTGTGGCAGACGGGAAAGCAAACTATCGTTTGCAAATAGGCATACTTATTTTCATTATTATTGCTTTTTCAGCTTTCCTTGCTTACATGGCAATATATAGACGCCATGTGCTGGCAAATAATAAGAATATGCTAATTGTTGCAGTATCAATTATTCTCACAATGGCGCTGTCGGTCTTGCTGAATTCTGTGGATTATCGGATCTCTCCAGCGCTTATAGGCGTTATGATGGTTGCTTTGCTCGTTGAAGAACGTACAGCTATGGCAGTTAATATAGTTCTTTCCTTTTGCATTGGTCTTTTTAGCAAGGACAGCAGCGGGTCAATTCTCGGCTTTGATTCAATGGTTATGACAGCTACAATGCTTTTAGGCGGACAGGTTGCAATATATCTGCTACATAGACACCATAGGCGAGGCACGATTATTGCTGCAGGCTTGTTCTCAGGCATTGCTGCGGCCTGTATGCATATCGCAATATATCTTATTATCCATATTAAGCTCTCGGAGCTGCTTATCGCAGCAGCCTGGGTACTTGGAAGCAATGCAGTATGTGCTGTATTGGTTGTTGGTTCGCTCTCTCTGTGGGAAAATCTCTTTGATATAGCCACAAGTGCCAGGCTTAATGAATTATCCAACGCAAACCACCCGTTGCTGCGCCAATTGATGACTGAAGCGCCGGGCACATACCGGCACTCCATGTGGACAGCAGCCTTGGCAGAGAGCGCTGCTGAAGCTATTGATGCTGATTCTCAGCTTGCGCGTGTTGGCGCATATTACCATGATGTTGGCAAGCTGCGCAGGCCTTTGTATTTTAAAGAAAACCAAAAACCAAATGAAAACATCCATGATACAATGCCGCCCCAAGAGAGTGCATCCGTAATCATATCTCATCAAAAAGATGGAGTAGCATTGCTTAATAAGCACAAACTGCCCTCTGCTGTAGCTCAAATTGCTTTCGAACACCATGGCACGACGCTTGCCGCATATTTTTATCACAAAGCAATGGAAGCTGATGGCGGAAAAGCTCCTCTGCAAAAGAACTTTCGATACCCTGGCGTTAGGCCAAGTACAAAAGAAAGCGCAATTGTATTTTTAGCAGACAGCTGCGAAGCTGCAGTGCGTGCGCTTGATAACCCGACTCGCGAAACAGTTGAGAGTACAGTTGCAAGCGTAATCAGGAATAAGATTGATGACGGGCAGCTGTCTGCATCTCCGCTGAATTTCCGCGAGATTTCCACAATTCAGCAGAGCTTTTTACGCACGTTTAATGGCCTTTTGCACGACCGCATACCTTATCCAAAGATAGGGGAGGCTTAACGTGATAAGCGTTTATGATGAAGCGTGTTTGCTTACAGCCTTGCAAAAAGGTCGTCTGCAAAAAGCCGCAGCCTTAGCTTTAAACAGCGAAGGGCTGTTAGGGGGCTTAGACATCTCAGTTGTTGACCGTAGCAGCATCCGCCTTTTAAACCTGACAAACAGGGGTATTGACGAGGAGACTGATGTTCTAAGTTTCCCGACTGTTGAAAGCGGCCAGATTCCTGAGGATGGTTTCTGGGGAGATGTTGTTATCTGCCCAGAATATATTAAAACCCAAGCTGAGCTATCAGGCAAAGAGCTTATTTTTGAATTAGCGCTATTGGTTATACATGGAGTTCTTCATTTAATGGGATATGACCATAGTGCTTGTGAAGATGAGGCGCGCATGTTTCGCGCCCAAAGACAGATACTTGAAAGGGCGGGGTTAGATTATGAAGCGGATGATTCATGAGCTTGAAATTAAAAATATGTTGAGAATGGCAAACGAAGCGCTTGATAGGGCTTATGTTCCATATTCAGGGTTTCGCGTGGGAGCATGCCTCAAGGGTGTTTCGGGAGCCTATTATTTGGGATGCAACATTGAAAACGCTGCATATTCGCCCTCAAACTGCGCAGAACGAACTGCTGTATTCAAGGCAGTTTCCGAAGGCGAGCGCGAATTTGAAGCTTTAGCTATTGTTTCTACCGGGGAACAGCCAGCTACGCCGTGTGGTGTTTGCAGGCAGGTGCTTGTAGAGTTCTGCGACCCGGAAATGCCTATAATCTGCTCTAACCGCGGCGGCAAATACAATATTAAAACGCTCGGTGAGCTTTTGCCATTTGCTTTTACAAAAGGGGATTTAACATAATGGGTTTTAAAAGCGGCTTTATTTGCATTGTGGGCTGCCCAAATGCTGGCAAGTCAACTTTGTTGAATAGCCTTGTTGGAGAGAAGATTGCAATTGTCTCAGATAAGGCGCAGACAACCCGTTCAAAAATTACGGGAATTTTAACACGGGATGACTACCAAATGGTGTTCTTGGACACACCAGGTGCAACTGTACCAAACAGCAGGCTTGGCGAATATATGCAAAAGACAGTTTTTGCCTCCCTGATAGGAGTTGATGTAATACTCTTTGTGCTTGATGCAATAAACGGCATGCGCGAAAAAGATGAGATGTTGATTGAGCGCCTCAAAAAAACAGATATAAAAAAGATTGGCTTAATTAACAAACTTGATGCAGCAACTCCTGCTCAGCTAAATACCGCATGGGCCTACTTAGAAAAAGCAGGATGCTTTGAAAAGCTTCTTAAAATAAGCGCAAAATCAGGAGAGGGTTTGCGAGAACTTGAAGAAGTGCTCTATAGCTATTTAGAGGAAGGCCCAAAATACTACCCTGATGATATGGTTACTGATATGCCAGAAAGACTTCTCTGCGCAGAATTGGTGCGTGAGAAGACGCTTGGTCTCTTAAGAGAGGAAGTGCCCCACGGTATTGTTGTAGAAGTTGATAAAATGGGTTTGCGTCCGGATAGGAAGCTATATGATATTTGGGCAACTGTTTATTGCGAACGTGAAAGCCATAAGCCAATCCTCATTGGCAAAGGCGGTTCAATGCTAAGGCGTATTGGAGAAGATTCCAGAAAAGAGATGGAATTAATGCTCGGAGTCAGTGTTAATTTACAGCTTTACGTCAAGGTTCGCGAAGGTTGGAGGGATAATATTCGCGCGCTTAATGAACTTGGGTTTAAATAATCCTTATTGGTGTTATTTTCATTTCATCTGTTTTGGCTAAGTGTGGCACAATAAGATATCAGACTTAGGGAAGGAGCATTCGTTACTATGAGGAAGAATACAAAAACTGCATGGGAAAAATTCTCTAACACAGGCACAATAGGCGCATACCTTACTTACCGTGCCATGCTCACCCAAGAAGAAGGTTTTCAGGAGACCGATTTGCACAGATAACTGGTGAAAGAAGCTATAGGGCTTATAAGCTTGGGTGCTTAATATGGCATTTGTTAACGTTACAGGCATAGTGACTTGCTATGCAAATTATAAAGATAATGACCGTATGCTCACCCTTTTCACCCGCGAAAGAGGGCGTGTTGATGCTATAGCAAGGGGATGCAGGCGCCCGAAAAATGCGCTTTTTTCTTGTGCAGAGCTTTTTGTATTTGGTGAATTTCAGTTATTTTATAATAAAGAAAGATACTCTGTGACTCAGTGCGATGTGAAGGAAACATTTTACTCGCTGCGTGAGAATATTGAAAGCTTTAGGGCGGCCGTCTCTATACTCGAATTAACCCGGCTCACCATCTTCGAAGGAGAGCCAAACCACGAGCTGTTTTCCTTGCTTTATTATACTTTAAGCTTTTTAAGCTATGGTAATAACAACCCTCTCGATATTGCGCTTGCTTTCATAATCAGGTACCTTTTGTTCACAGGCGTTTGTCCTATGCTGACTTCATGCGTGAAATGCGGCACGGACTTAAGAAAACGAACCGATTTATCTTTTTCACCTATCTTGGGAGGCGCAATGTGCGAAAAGTGTGCAGCGAACTCCGAGGCGTATGCAATATCAAACTCAGCGCTTGAAGCGATGCGCAGAATACTCCTGCTTAAGAATGAAAACCTTGAGCTTGTACGTTTGCCTAAGACTATACGCAAAGAATTGCTTGCCCAACTCGAACGCTATTGTTCGGTTGTCCTAGAAAAAAGCAGCAGCCCTGTAGCTTGCCTAAAGGAGCTTTTGCCAGAGATAAGCTAAGCGTACAAGCTTATTCTGTTGCCTTTTTTGCTTGTCCAGTTTATACTTAGTACTCTGTAAGACAACTTGGTTTTGGGGTTCAAATAACAGATATTGGTTAATAAAGTGTAAAACACTTTAAAAATAATCTTGGGGAGGAAGATAAATGCCGAAAAAATATGTATATTTATTCAATGAAGGTAATGCAGGTATGCGCAACCTTTTGGGGGGCAAGGGTGCAAATCTTGCAGAAATGACAGGGTTGGGGCTTCCCGTGCCATTTGGGTTTACAGTAACAACAGAAGCATGTACTCGCTATTATCAAGATGGCGGCCGCATCGGAGAAGATATTCTTGCACAGATTGAACAGGCAATAACGGAACTTGAAAAAATTGCAGGCAAAAAATTCGGTGATGTTTCGAACCCTTTCTTAGTATCTGTTCGTTCCGGCTCAAGAGCTTCAATGCCCGGCATGATGGATACAATTCTTAACCTTGGGCTAAATGATGATACAGTCGAGAGCCTTGCGCGCCTAACAGAAAACGAAAGGTTTGCTTTTGATAGTTATCGCCGCTTTATTCAAATGTTTTCGGATGTTGTAATGGATATTGAAAAGTCAAAATTCGAAGAGATATTTGATGAAGTAAAAGAATTAAACGGCTGCAGTCTGGATACAGAGCTTACTGCAGAGAATCTTCGCACTATAGTCGCTCGATATAAAGAGCTGTATAGAAGTGAAAAAAACGAGGATTTCCCGCAAAACCCGAAAACTCAGCTTATAGAAGCAGCAAAGGCCGTTTTTCGCAGCTGGGACAACCCGCGTGCTATCGTGTATCGCAGAATGAATGATATCCCTTCAGATTGGGGGACTGCGGTTAATGTGCAAGCAATGGTGTTCGGTAATATGGGCGATGATTCGGGAACAGGGGTTGCTTTTACCCGCAATCCTTCAACAGGTGAGAATAAGCTTTATGGAGAATACCTGATAAATGCTCAGGGTGAGGATGTAGTTGCAGGAATACGCACGCCGCTCGAAATTGAAAACCTTAAGGATAAGATGCCAGATGTGTATAAGGAGTTTTCAAAGATAGCGAAGTCGCTTGAAACTCATTACCGCGATATGCAGGATATGGAGTTCACGATTGAGCGTGGCAAGCTTTACATGCTGCAAACTCGCAACGGCAAGCGAACAGCATCTGCTGCTTTGCAAATTGCTGTGGACCTCGTAAATGACGGCATGATAAGCAAAGAAGAAGCGCTTTTAAAGATTGACCCTCGCTCTTTAGATTCACTTTTGCACCCAACATTTGAGCCTAATGCGTTAAAGAAGGCAAAGCCTGTAGCGCATGGTCTTCCCGCTTCGCCAGGGGCTGCCTGCGGACGAGTATATTTTACTGCCGCAGATGCTACTGAAGCAGCAAAACTTGGCGAAAAGGTCATTTTAGTAAGAGAAGAAACTTCGCCTGAAGATATTGAAGGCATGTATGCATCTCAAGGGATACTTACTTCGCGCGGCGGCATGACCTCGCACGCAGCTGTTGTTGCGCGCGGCATGGGAACATGCTGTGTTGCCGGATGCCCTGAAATCGTTGTTAAAGAGAAGGAACGCACCTTTATTACGCAAGGCGGCGTTGTGTTTGTGCAGGGCGATTGGATTTCGCTTGACGGTTCGACTGGCAATGTCTATGGAACTGAGCTGCCGACAGTTGAAGCAGAGGTGTCAGGAAATTTTGCAGCAATTATGGCTTGGGCAGACAGTGTGCGTGTTTTAAAGGTGCGCACGAACGCCGATACACCGCATGATGCGGCACAAGCAATTAAATTCGGCGCACAGGGTATTGGGCTCTGCCGTACGGAGCATATGTTTTTCGGCGAAGGCAGAATTTCTGCTGTGCGGGAAATGATTGTAGCTAAAGACGAAGATAGCAGACGGAAAGCATTAAACAGGCTTCTTCCAATGCAGCGCGGGGATTTTAAAGGTATATACAAAGAGATGGGCAGCAACCCGGTTACAATTCGGTTTCTTGATCCTCCTCTACACGAATTTCTGCCTCACGAGGATAATGATATTAAAGCGCTTGCTGAACAAATGGGTTTACCTTTTGAACAATTGAAGCTTACAATAAGCGGGCTGCGTGAAATCAATCCCATGCTTGGCCATCGCGGGTGCAGGCTCGCAATTACATACCCTGAAATTACACAGATGCAAACGAGAGCCATAATCGAGGCAGCTATAGAGGTAAGCGAAGAAACCGGCAATAAAGTAGTGCCGGAAATAATGATTCCGCTTGTTGGCGATGCAAAGGAATTTGAATACTTAAAGCAATTTGTAGATGCGACCGCAAAGCAGGTTATGGAAGAGCGCGGCTTTAAGCTTGATTATCTCGTCGGAACTATGATTGAAGTTCCGCGCGCTGCACTTGTAGCGGATACAATTGCAAAGAATGCTGCGTTTTTCTCATTTGGCACAAATGATCTTTCACAAATGACCTACGGGTTCAGCAGGGACGATGCAGGCAAGTTCCTTGATGATTATTACAAAAAGAAGATTTTTGAGTTCGATCCTTTCGCAAGAATCGATAGGGTTGGAGTAGGAAAGCTCATGGAAATTGCCTGCAAGCTCGGCAAAGAAGAGTATCCGGGTTTAAAACTCGGAATTTGCGGCGAACATGGAGGCGACCCATCCTCAGTCGAATTCTGTCACATGTTAGGGCTTGATTATGTTTCATGTTCACCGTTCCGTGTGCCAATTGCACGCTTGGCAGCGGCTCAGGCAAAAATTAAGCAAGATAGAGGAATGCTCTAAAACTTCGTTTTCTAAGCAAGGGAGAGCCCAATGGGTTCTCCTTTGCTCTTAACAGATTGTGAAGGCCACATAATAAGGTAGGGAGTTGATTAAAGCACCCAAACTGCCAATATCTGTTTTCGGTTGCAATCCTCGTGCGTATGTGCTAATATAATTCGGAAACTGAAAAAGTAAATAACCGAATTCGGGCTTTTTATAACATGGAGGGTTGGAATGGCGACCATTGAAAAAACAGGTAATAACCGCGTAAAACTAACTGTAGAAATAGGCGAAGAAGCGTTTTCGGCTTCACTGCAGCAGGCATATATAAAAACAAGAGCAAGGTATAATGTGCCCGGGTTTAGAAAAGGAAAAGCACCCCGCAAGGTTATTGAAAACCTGTATGGTGAAGGAGTATTCTACGAGGATGCGTTCGAAGATTTGTATCCTGAAGCATATGAAAATGCAATAGCTGAGCATGGTCTTGAACCTGTTGACAGACCTGATGTTACTATTGAGAACATTGGGGCTGAGTCCGGCGCTGTATTTTCTGCAGAGGTTTATGTTAAACCCGAAGTTACGCTTGGTACCTACAAGGGTATAGAAGTAGTAGGCAGGGAGTATACTGTCAAGGATGTGCAGGTTGATGGCTTCCTTGAGCAGGAGCGCGAAAAACTGTCGCGTTTTATTGAAGTTGACAGACCAATTGAACAGGGCGATTATGTGCTTTTGGATTATTGCGGACGTATAGATGACGAACCTTTTGAAGGAGGTACAGCAATAGACTATAAGATTGAAGTTGGTTCAAAGACATTTGTGCCCGGGTTTGAAGAACAGCTAATAGGGCTTGTGAAGGGCGAAGAGAAGAACCTTGAAATACGGTTTCCGGATGATTATCACTCTGAAAAACTCAAAGGCAAAGATGTTGTATTTGCTGTAAAAATTAATGGGATTCAGAAAAAGGAGCTTCCTGAACTTGACGATGAGTTCGCAAAAGATATTTCTGAATTTAACACACTTGAAGATTTGCGCGAGGACAAGCGCAAGGCTCTTGAAAAAAACAACGAAGAAAGAACAAGGCTTGAAGTTGAAAACAGCGTTGTGAACAAGACCGTTGAGAATGCTTCAATTGACGTGCCGGATGTTATGATAGAGCGTGAAGTTAACAATATGCTGCGAAATATCTCATATCGTTTCTCCATGTCAGGGCTTAGTATGGAAGATTATTTGAAGTATTCCGGTATTGATATAGAAGTTTTGCGAAAAAGCTACAGGCCGGAGGCCTTAAAGCGTGTACGCACACAACTGGTACTTGAGGCAATATCAAAAGCTGAGGGAATTGAAGCCTTAGAAGAAGAACTATCAGAAACAATTGCCGAGCAAGCAGGCCATGAGAAAAAGACGCCTGAAGAATTCAGGGCAATACTTAAAGACGAAGACCTTGAATACTTTAAGGACACGATTATAACTCGCAAGACAATTGCTTTTATAACAGATAATGCCCTGATTATTGGGAAGTTTAAGGCACTCAATAGAATTCGTAAATACGCTGAGTGCGGGTGTTTAAAATATGTGAGCAAAGGTCTGCACTTAAGAAACAGGAGCAGGCCGGCGCGCGCATAGGGCGCACAACATATAGTATAGTAAGGAGGTTTCAACAATGAGTTTAATACCGATTGTTGTTGAGCATACTGACAGAGGCGAACGCTCGTATGATATATATTCGCGTCTGCTTAAAGACCGTATAATATTCTTAGGGGGCGAGATTACTGATGACGAGGCAAATGTAGTTGTTGCCCAAATGCTGTTTTTAGAGGCTGAAGACCCTGAAAAGGATATAAATCTCTATATCAACAGCCCTGGCGGCTCTGTAACAGCAGGTATGGCAATTTATGATACAATGCAATATATAAAATGCGATGTATCAACGATTTGCATTGGAATGGCTGCATCTATGGGGGCTTTCTTGTTGGCAGCCGGGGCTAAGGGTAAGCGCAAAGCGCTCTCGAACGCGGAAATTATGATACATCAGCCAAGCGGCGGGGTGCGCGGCCAGGCTACGGATATAAAAATTCAAGCCGAACGAATGATTGCTATTAAGAAACTATTGAACAGAATTCTCGCCGAACGGTCAGGGCAACCAATTGAAAGGGTGGAGATTGATACAGAAAGGGATAACTTTATGCCGGCTGCGCAAGCGCTGGAATATGGCCTTATTGATCAGATTATTCCCCCCAGAAGGTAAGGTGAACAATGCCTAAATATGAAGAAAAAGGGCCGGTCAAGTGCACATTTTGCGGCAAGACTCAAGATGAGGTGCATCGGATAATAGCAGGCCCCGGTGTATATATTTGCAATGAATGTGTTGAGCTTTGCCGCGAAATAATCGAAGAGGATACAGCAAGCCAACCTGTTGATTTATCCGAGGTTCCCAAACCCCAGCAAATCATGGAAACCTTAAATCAATATGTTATAGGACAGCATGATGCGAAAAAAGTGCTGTCAGTAGCTGTGTACAACCATTATAAACGCATAGGCGCAGGGGCTTCACGCGATGATATCGAGCTTCAAAAGAGCAATATCATTATGCTTGGGCCAACTGGGTGCGGCAAGACTATTTTGGCACAGACATTGGCAAAAATCTTAAATGTTCCTTTTACAATGGCTGATGCTACTTCTTTAACAGAAGCAGGTTATGTTGGCGAAGATGTTGAAAACATACTCCTAAGGCTTATTCAGGCAGCAGACTATGATGTGGAAAGAGCTGAAAAGGGTATAATATATATAGATGAAATCGACAAAATCGCACGCAAGAGTGAGAACCCGTCAATAACACGCGATGTTTCCGGTGAAGGTGTTCAACAGGCGCTTTTGAAAATTCTTGAAGGAACTGTTGCAAGCGTTCCGCCCCAGGGCGGGCGCAAGCACCCGCACCAGGAGTTTATTCAAATAGACACAACAAATATCCTCTTCATTTGCGGGGGAGCATTTGCAGGCATAGATAATATCATAGGCAAACGCATAGGCGAAAAGCTGATGGGATTTGGGGCAGATATTAAGCCAAAGGTTGAAAAGGACATTGGAGCAATCTTAAAGTCCATTCTTCCCGAAGATCTGCTCAAGTACGGCTTAATTCCCGAATTTGTTGGCAGAATGCCGGTTATAGTTACCCTTCATCAACTAGATGAGGCAGCCCTGCTATCTATTCTAACCGAACCTAAAAACGCGCTTACGCGGCAGTACAAAAGGTTGTTCGAGATGGACGGTGTAGAGCTGAACTTTGATGATGCTGCGCTAAGAGCAGTTGCGAAAAAAGCAATCGAACGTAAAACAGGCGCAAGAGGGCTTAGGTCGATACTTGAGGACTCAATGATGGATATTATGTATGATATCCCTTCACGGGCTGATGTTGAAAGCTGTACTGTCACGCGTGAAGCCATAGAAAAAACTCAACCGCCCTTGTTAAAATTACGCGATGAAAAAAAGCGCTTAAAAGCCGGAGAGGGCGCCTAAGAGCATCAAAGCGATACAAGGCTGCAGCAGAAAAATGGCTGCAGCTTTTTAGTAGCGAATATCTATCTATTCCCAGTTAACAGTTCTCATGAATGCATTGAAGAAAGCGCATACTACAAACTAGTGAGGTTTGTATATGGACTGGACTCTTATAACGTTTTTAATCCAAATCGGGCTATTCGCGCTCATTGGTTTACTGGTATATTTCCGCAGCAGGCGCGTAGAACCAAAGCGTGAGGCAAAGCCAAAGCAAAATGTGCAGGAATTGCAGCGACTTTTGCAATTGCGCGCAAGAAAGTTGAGCGTTCCGCTTTGTGAAATGACTCGTCCCGTTTGCTTCAAAGAAATAATAGGGCAGGATGAAGGTATAAAAGCACTCAAAGCTGCCTTATGCGGACCAAACCCGCAGCATGTGCTTTTGTTCGGACCACCAGGCATTGGTAAAACATGTGCTGCAAGGCTTGTACTTGAAGAAGCTAAAAAGCAGCCGGATTCACCCTTTACAGCAGAATCACAGTTTGTCGAGCTGGATGCCACATGCATGCGTTTTGATGAGCGGGCAATTGCAGACCCTCTTTTAGGCTCGGTACACGACCCAATATATCAAGGAGCAGGCGCCTTTGGTGCCCAAGGGATACCCCAGCCAAAACCCGGCGCAGTAACGCGTGCACACTGCGGAGTATTGTTTTTAGATGAAATCGGTGAACTTCATCCGATGCAAATGAACAAGCTTTTAAAAGTGTTGGAAGACAGATTCGTGCGCTTTGAATCAGCATATTATTCGCCTGATAATGCAAACATTCCGCAGCACATACATGATATATTTCAGCATGGGCTCCCTGCTGATTTCCGGCTCGTTGGCGCGACTACCAGGCAGCCGTCCGATTTGCCGCCTGCACTTAGGTCACGCTGTATAGAGTTATACTTTAAACCTCTTGGGCAAAAAGAGCTCGTCCAAATTGCAGCAGGCGCTGTTGAGCGCGCGGGGTATTCAATAGACGAGGAGGCTCTATACCGCTGCGCGCTGCATTCACATAGCGGACGGGATGCTGTAAATATAGTGCAGCTGGCCTGTGGAATAGCGCATGGCGAAGGGCGGAATAAGGTAGAGCGGGCAGAAATAGATTGGGTGGTCAAAACATGCAACTATACGCCGCATATAGAAATGCAAATGCCGCTACAGCCTCGAATAGGGGTTGCAAGCGCACTTGCTGTAGCTAATGCAGGTCTTGGGCTTGTGCTGGAAATTGAATGTATGGCAGAGCCGTCTAATGCAGGCTGCTGCAAACTCGAACTTAATGGAATATTTGAGGAAGAGGAGCTAAACTATAATGAAAGAAAACTCCGCCGAAAAAGCACGGCCCGAGGTTCTGCAGAAAACGTAGTTGCAGCGCTTAAAAATTGTTTTGGCTGGACTTGTAACAACATGACTATTAGATTTAATATCCCCGGCGGGATACCTGTTGATGGGCCGAGCGCTGGTCTTGCGATGACAATTGCGCTTATGAGCTCAATCTTAAACAGCCCTGCAGATAATAAACTCGCTTCAACAGGCGAAATAGCAATTAGCGGCGAAGTAAGGCCGGTTGGAGGGGTTAGTGAAAAAATCAAAGCTGCATTTGCTGCGGGCGCTACAAAAGTGCTGATACCATCAGCTAATTGGGACTCTGTTTATTCTGAGCAGGATGAAAGGATAATCCCAGTTACGTGTATCAAGGATGCAGCCGGTTTAGCCTTTCCTGGGCTGCATCTTCATGAACAGATCTGCGCTCTAAGCTTGGAAGCTGGCAAACTGAATACGCCTATAGTAAATAAAGGCGCAGATACAACGGTTCTTGCCTCACATATATAGCTGCAAGTCTTCTGAATATGTTCACACGCATAACACATGCGTAACTTGTTATTGCCTTGCATACTAAGTATAATGAGTATACGAGGTGAATATCTATGTTTCAGTCATTACCGGTAATTCCTCTGCGTGGAATGGTTGTGCTTCCGGGAGAAATTGTGCATTGTGATGCCGGTAGAAAAAAAACACTTGCTGCAATTCAAGCTGCAGCTTCAGCAGATGGAGTTGCGTTTTTCTGTACCCAAAAAGATGCAAATGTTCAGGAACCAGGAGTTGATGATCTTGAACAAACCGGAACAATTTGCGAGATAAAGCAGGTTTTCCGTATTCAGGGCGATGGAATCCACATGTTAGTTACAGGTCTTTCGCGTGCGCGTGTTGAAAGCATTATTTCAGAGACTCCGTATTTTGAAGCTTCAGTCTTTGAACTTGAAGCTGCTTTTGGTGATGGAACAACAGAAGAGGCGCTAAAGAGGCGTATTCAAGAAGGTTTTGCCGAATTTGCAAGGCTTAATGGCGGCTTGACGAGCGGGCAGCGTTCAGCAACGCTTTCAATAGAAGATGCCGGGAAGTTTGCTGATGCAGTCGCAGCGCTTGTGATTTCTGATGCCCCAAATCGCCAGC
>JAKJBL010000060.1 GCA_022707005.1 Bacillota bacterium
GCTTGAGGGTGTGCGGCTTGCGGCAAAGCGCAGAGTGCCCTTAATAGGGACTTTCCATACGAAGTATCGCGAGGATATACGCCGCGTAACTCAAAGCGACGGGCTTGCAGCCTTAGGCGGCAGGTATATAGCAGGTTTTTATTCACGCTGCGACGAAGTTTGGGTTGTAAGCGAAAACGCGGAAGCTGCCCTTAGAAGCTACGGTTACAGGGGCAAAACCACCCTTATGCGAAACGGCACTGACATCCCTGATATATCTTTGGAGGATGTTCAAGCTGCTAAAAAGGCGTTCTCAATTCAAGATGTGCCGCTTCTCCTCTACGTGGGGCAGCTTGATTTTAAAAAGAACCTTGATTTAACGCTTAGGGCAATGGCGCTTTTACAGGCTGACGGCATCGAATTTCAGTTTGCGCTTGCAGGTCAGGGCAGGGATAAGGCTGCTATGCTTAAGCTTATTGATGAGCTTGGGTTATCTTCACGCGTGAGCCTTTTGGGGCATATTAAAGAGCAGCGGCTCTTAAACGGGCTTTATTCCTCAGCTTCGCTTTTAGTGTTCCCCTCAAAGTATGATACAGCAGGGCTTGTTGTGCTTGAAGCTGCGTCAGCAGGCACGCCTTCAGTTGTGCTTGAGCAAAGCGCAGCAGCAGAACCTGTAATAAACCTCGAAAACGGCTTTACATGCGCAGAGGACGCAAAAAGCCTGTATATATGCATAAAAGAGGCGCTGAGTGATAAAGTCAGGCTCAGCCGCATAGCAAAAAGGGCGAAAGCCACAATACCTCTGCCTTGGGAAGATGTAATGAGCGAAGTAATTGAACGCTACGAACAAATTGTAGAAAAAGATAAATACGAGCTTAAGCGAAAGCGCGGCATCTTCAGGAAGGAGCTTGCGGCAGGCTCTCTTGAAAAGCGCAAGCTTGAGATGATGTGGCGGTTCTTATCCCATGATATGCGAAATGTATACAGCTATCCGTATACGCCTCAGGTCAAGGCAAAAAAGGCTGCGTTTACAGCAATAGAGGGCTGGCGGGGCACGCCTAGTGAAGAGGGGCTTTCAAACGAGGCTGTGCTTAAGCTATTTCACGCTGTCGACAGAGACGCTGCCTTAAATGTCCATGCAATGCTTTTAATACGAAACGGCAAACTGCTTGCAGAAGGATACTGGCAGCCCTATGAGGCTGAGCTTCCCCACCAGCTTTATTCGCTTAGCAAATCCATTGCTGCAACTGCAATAGGAATGCTTATAGATGAGAGCAGGCTGACTTTAAGCGAGCGCATTGTTGATATTTTCAGCGACAAAGTCGAAGATGCCTCTACGCACCCGCTTAAAGATGTTACAGTCTGGCATTTGCTGACCATGAGCTCAGGCGTGCGCTTTGACGAAGTAGGCACTGCGCTTGGGACTGACTGGGTTTTCGAGTTTATGAACTCCGGGCTTCGCTTTGAGCCCGGCACGCAGTTTTTTTACAACTCAATGAACACCTATATGCTAAGCGCTATAGTTAAGCGCAAAACAGGCGCAGGTCTGCTTGCATACCTTAAGCCGCGGCTTTTTGAACCTTTAGGCATAAACTCTTTCAGTTGGGAGGTCTGCCCAAAGGGCATAGAAAAGGGCGGCTGGGGGCTATCGCTCACTCTGCGCGATGTTGCAAAGATTGGGCAGCTTTATTTGCAGAACGGGCGCTATAAAGTTGGCGGCGAAGAAAGGCAGCTTTTAAGCAGCGAGTGGGTGCGCGAAGCTACGCGGCCGCAAATAGCAACCCCAACAGGCGAATGCCGCGACGGCTACGGCTATCAAATCTGGATGGGGCCTGGCGGGAACTCTTATCTGTTTAACGGCGCGTTCGGTCAATACATGCTCTGCCTGCCTAAATACAACGCGCTTGTATGCGTGTTTTCAGGCTCAGCGAATCTCTTTGCAGAGGGCAATTTGTATGCCTATGTTTCGAGCTGTTTTTCAAAGCAAAGCACATCTGTTTCCATGACTGAGACAAAAACGCTTTATGCTGCGCTAAACGGGCTATCGCTTCGCCACAGGGAAATGCCTGTTCCTTCAATGCTCCCAATGCCGTTTAAATGGCTTTGTGAAAGGCTTAACAGAGCTACCTTCAGCTTTAGCCAAAACAGCCTCGGTCTGTTCCCCATGGTGCTGCAGACTGTGCACAATAACTATTCAGAAGGCGTATCAAGCGTAAGCTTCAGCCAAAAGAGCGAGGACTGTCTTGAGCTTAGCATAAAAGAGGGCGCAGAGCTCAACACTTTAGAATTTTATAACCAGGGGTTTGCAAAATCAGAGCTTAAGCTTAAAGACGAAGCGCACGAGGTGGCTGTAAGCGCGCGCTACGGGGTTTCGCAAGAAGGCGAGACGCTCTTGAGGCTTTATATTTATTTTCTTGAAACTCCAAGCTGCCGCATACTTACGTTTAGCTTCAAGGGCGATAAGCTCACATTGTGCTTTGACGAACAGCCCGCGCTTACGCAGGCGCTTACGCTTTTGCTTGAGCTTACAGGGCTCTCGCGCTCAGAGCTTTTGCGAAACCTCATGCCGAGAATAAAGCAGAACAAGCTCCACGATAAACTGCGCGGCCTTGCTGCTGTTTCATGCGTAGGCGAAAGACGCCATTAGCCTTTATCGCGCTTAAGTTTGTTTTCTTTTATTGCTGCTTCGCTCCCCTGATTTGATGGCTCATAGTATATGCGCCCTTTTAGCGAGGGCGGCATATATTGCGCATTAACATAGTGACCGGGGTAGTCATGCGGGTATTTATAGCCCTGCCCTGAGCCAAGCGCCTTTGCACCTAAGTAAGAGGTATCCCTTAAATGTAGAGGCACAGGCTCCTCAAGGCTTGTTTTAGTGTCTTCCATTGCTGCATCTACTGCTTTTAGCACTGAGTTTGACTTAGGGCTCTCACAAATATAAATTATTGCCTGCGCAAGCGGCAGCCGCGCTTCAGGCAGACCTATATACTCAAGCGCATTAAATGCTGCTACTGCCTGCACTAAAGCGTTCGGGTTCGCCATGCCGATGTCCTCGCTTGCGTGCGCAATAAGGCGGCGCGCAATAATGCGCGGGTCAACTCCCCCGTAAATAAGGCGCGAAAACCACGCGAGGCTTGCGTTTGAGTCGCTCCCTCTAAGGCTTTTGCAAAAGGCGCTTAGCATGTCGTAATAAAGCTGCTCGTCAAGTGCAAGCACTTTTTGCTGCATGCTCTCAGCTGCAATTTCGAGGGTTATTTGTATTATGCCGTTTTTATCTTCAGGCGTTGTAAGCGCAGCAAGCTCAAGCGCATTAAGCGCAGCTCTGCAGTCGCCGTTTGCGCTTACTATAATATGATTTAGCGCATCATCAAAAAGCTTGATTTTAAGGCTGCCAAGCCCTCTTTGAGCATCATTTAGGGCGTTTAAAACACAGCGCTCTATATCTTTTGGCTTAAGCGGATAAAACTGAAATACGCGGCATCTGCTTACTATTGCGCCTGTCATTGAAATCATAGGGTTTTCGGTTGTTGAGCCAATAAAGCGAAGCGTGCCGTTTTCAAGCGCAGGGAGGATGCTGTCCGACTGCGCCTTATTCCATCGGTGGCATTCGTCAAGGAGCAAAAACGAGTTCTTGCCGTAGAGCGAGAGCTGCTCCTTTGCTTTTTCGATTATTTCGCGCACATCCTTTACGCCTGCAGTAACTGCGTTTAGCTTATAAACCTCTGCGCCTGTTGAATTTGCTATAACATAAGCAAGCGCTGTTTTGCCGCACCCCGGAGGCCCGAAGAAAATGCTGCTGCTGAGCCTGTCGAGCTCAATTGCGCGGCGCAAAAGCCGCCCCTCGCCAACAATATGCGCCTGGCCTATGAATTCGTCAAGCGTCCTCGGGCGCATTCTGTCTGCAAGCGGAGCTGCCTTTTCGCGGTTTGCCCGAAACAAATCCTGCTGCATTAAACCACCTCAGCTAAAGTATATATGCGCATTGCTGATGCTGCAAGAAAAAGGGGCGCATGCAGCGCCCCTTAAAATATTCTGCTTAAATAAATTCTATGCAGCTTGTGTTTACATACCCTACAAGCCCGCTTGCTTCTACCTTATACCATGCGCCCAGCTCCTCAAGCTTATTTAGCGCTGTGCCTGAGGGTAATTCTGCAACAACTTCAAACTCTTTGCCAGGTCCGCTTCGCATGTTTGCGATTATGCCGCCCCTAACAGCAAGGCTTGGCTTTATAACTGTTTCAGGTTTAAGTTCGTTAGAAGTTTCCTGCGCTTGGCTAAGATGCCCTGACCTTACATAGCCGAAATTCCCGTTATAAATTGCGCTGAGCCAGTTTTTATCAACTGTGCCAAGCACTTCGACATCTGCGCCCTTTGCATACGAGAAGAGTTTAGCGGAAGATGCAGAAGGCGACGCATAAAGATATGTGCTTTCAGCTGCTGCATATTTTCGCTTTGTTTCTGTGTGCTCAGGGTTAAGCGACAAATAGTGGCTCTCTACATAGCCGAGCTTTCCCTTTTTGGTCTGCACCTTGCACCAGTCCGGCCCTAACTGAAGCACTTTTAGCCCTTCGCCTGCCTTAAGCTTTAAAAGCGTTTTATCGCGGCTTGAAGAAAACCCGGTGCGAAGGCGGCAGCCTGAAGCTGCTACAGTTGCGCTAAGCACGGGCGGGTCTGCTCTATGGTCAACAGGGTGCTTATATGCTGAATAGCTTGGCTTCTTTTCTTTAAGCGCTTTTACGAGCGCTTTGTCAGGCGCCTGCTTTTTTGTTATAACACAGGTCGTGCCCGGCGGGCAGTTGTAAAAAATCCATTGCGCATGCTCAGCAAGCACGCGCACACATCCGTGCGAGAGCGCACGACCCAAGCCATTGTATGCGCTTTTGGACATATCGGAAAGGCTTTTGCTATCATACATAACCGAATGTATATAGACTCCGCGAACGATTTGAGTCCAATACTGCGCCCATTGCCCAAATGCCACAAAGTAGCCGAAACGCTCCTTAAGATGCCCAAGCTTAAACGTGCCTGAGCCAGTCGGGTTTTCGCTGCTGCCTGTTGTGCAAAGCCCCTGCAGCACAAGCCTGCCTTTGGAGCCTGCCTCTTTTTCATAAACCGAGATTACTTGGTTTACAAGGTCGATTTCTATATAGTATTTGTTCGGGTCTGTGTTGTCATAGTCTACCTTGCTCGTATAGCCTGATAAAACGGCTGCTTTTGCTGCAGCAGGCGAAAGCAGCAGGCTTAAAATAACAAGTGCAGAAAGCGTTAGATGCAGGGCACGCTTCATATAGGCTTAGCCCCCCTTTATGCATTAGCCGCAAAAGCCGCGGCTTTTCCTACTGTACCAAGTCTTGCCCTTTACTTCAAGATATTCACCCTAAAAACCCATGCTTTTACAGATTGTTTACTTGCGGCATAGCCAAGGCCTGGTCTAACATACTTTAACCTGTGGGGAGAGGCGTTATAAAATTCATTATTGGAGTTTTGCTTATGTGCACTTGTATTTTCTGCGTGCTTTTTTCAAAAGGCAAACCCAAAGAATTAAAGATTGTAAAGCAAACAGCGCTTTATACTTACAATAAGCTTATAGAAGATAGCGAGCTGCTTTTAAAACAGTATCCAACTGCATTAACATGTGAAATCATAGGCTATTCGTATAACGGGCGCAAGCTATTAAGCCTTTGCGCAGGCGATAAAAACGCAGAGCATCATGTGCTTATTCAGGCTGCAATTCATGGCAGAGAGCATATAACGAGCCTTGTTGCAATGGCGCTTTTAGAACGCCTTTTAAGCCGCGGTGTACCTAGGGGGTTCTGCTTCCACTTTTTGCCCATGACAAACCCTGATGGGGCTGCAATAAGCCAGCTTTTAAGCTTTGATTGTGCCTTAGCCGAAATTTATGAGAGCGATTGCAAGAAGGGGCGCAGCGAGGGGCCTATGGAGCTGTACCTTCAAAGGTGGAAGAGCAATGCAAGAGGCGTTGATTTAAACCGAAACTTTGACGCAGGGTTTTCTAAAATTACAGGCCCTAACAGCCCATCGTCTGAAAACTATAGAGGCCTAAATGCGTTTTCCGAGCCTGAGTCAGCCGCTTTGCGCGACTATACAGAGGCTTATGATTTTTGCGCCACTATAAGCTACCATGCTATGGGCAACGAAATTTACTATGAGTTTGGCGACAACCCCCCTGTAAACGAAGCTGGGCGGACGCTTGCAGAAGCAGTCGCTAAAAAAACGGGGTACAGGCTTGTTGAAGATGACGGAACCTCGTTTGGCGGCTATAAGGATTGGGCAATCGAAAAGATGCGCATTCCCTCGCTCACAATAGAAGTAGGCAGGCTGCCTGCGCCCCTGCCTGAAAGCGAATTCATTAAAATATACAACAGCAACAAAAACCTGCCCTATATAATTGCAGACTGGGTCAGCCTAAAAGGCGCTTAGAGCTTAAACCCGTGTTATGCCAAGAGTTACAGGCTCGCCGTTTATATCCCACTCGCGGATAAAGCCAAGAGGCTCGCCTTCTTCAAGCGCAGCAGCAAGCGTATCAGCCTTAAGGCTCTCGCTAAACCGTGCAAAAATATCTAAAAGCCTGCCTTTAGCCAAATAGCGCACTATAATATGGTCAGTTACATCAAAGCCTGCCTCTTTGCGCATCATTTGTAGCTTTGAAGTAAGCTCGCGCACAAGCCCCTCATCAATAAGCGCTTTAGTCAGGTTTGTGTCAAGCACAACCGAAAGCTCGCGTTCTGATGCGCTTATTAAGCCCGCCTTTTCAACAGGCTCAAGCAAAACATCATCCTCGCTTAGCGATATATTTGCTCCGTCAGCTATAAACTCATAAGGCTTTCCTTCGCTGTGCGCCTTAACAATTGCATCGCCAACACCCTCGCCTTTAAGGTGCTCGCTTATTGCGCCAAGAAGCCTGCCGTAGCGCGGCCCCAAAGTCTTTAGCTGCGGTTTTGCCTTGTAGCTTATAAACGCGGAGGCATCCTTTACAAAGCGCAATTCCTTAAGGTTAAGCTCTTCAAGCACAATTTCTGCATAGCCCTTTTCAAGCGCCTTATCTCTTTGAACATAAAGGCAGCTTAAAGGCTGGCGGTTTTTAATTGCAGCGGAATTTCGCGCCTGCCTGCCTAAAGCTACGATTTCAAGCACAGCCTGCATATTCGCTTCAAGCGCTTCGTCAACATAGGAATAATCAGCTTTTGGATAATCGCACAAATGCACGCTTAGCCTTGCGTCTTTAAAAACCGAGCGCACAAGGTTTTGATAAATCTCCTCAGTCATAAACGGCACAAAGGGCGCAGCAAGGCGGGTCAGCGTTTCAAGCGCTGTATATAGCGTCATGTACGCTGCGCGCTTATCCTCCCCCATGCCCTTTGCCCAAAAGCGTTCTCTTGAGCGGCGCACATACCAGTTGGAAAGCTCATCAGTAAACCTTTGCAATGCGCGGCTTGCTTCTGTTATGCGCATGCATTCAAGAAGAGAGTCGACCTCGCCTATAAGCGTGTTAAGCCTTGACATAAGCCATCTGTCAAGCTCTGTAAGCGCCTGTTCGTCAAGCGTATATGCGGTAGGGTCGAATTTGTCGATTTGCGCGTAAAGGATGTAGAACGCATAAGTGTTCCAGAAAGTCCCCATAAATTTGCGCTGGCTCTCGCCGACTGCCTCATCATAAAAGCGGCTTGGCAGCCACGGCATAGACGCTGTGAAGAAGTACCACCTTACAGCATCAGCGCCCTGCTTGTTAAGCACAGTCCACGGGTCTACAACATTGCCTAAATGCTTTGACATCTTGCGGCCGTCCTTATCCTGCACATGACCTAAAACAATGCAGTTTAAGAAGGAGGGGTCGTCAAACAGGCAGGCTGAAATTGCAAGCAGAGTATAGAACCAGCCGCGTGTCTGGTCGACTGCTTCGCTTATAAAATCAGCGGGGTAGCGGCGCTCGAAAATATCGCGGTTTTCAAACGGGTAGTGCCATTGCGCAAACGGCATTGAGCCGCTGTCAAACCAGCAATCAATAACTTCGCTCTCGCGCTTCATTTTAGAGCCGCACTTGGGGCAGCCTAAAAATACTTCGTCAATAAAGGGCTTGTGAAGCTCGATGTCTTTTGGCACATCATTGCCCATTTCGCGAAGTTCTGCAATGCTGCCTACAACATGCACATGCCCGCAGCCAGAACAAATCCAAACCGGCAGCGGGGTGCCCCAGTAGCGCTCGCGCGAGATGCCCCAGTCAATGACGTTTTCAAGGAAATTGCCCATGCGCCCTTCTTTTATATTATCCGGAATCCAGTTCACTTTACGGTTAAAGGCAATGAGCTTGTCCTTTACGCCTGTCATTTTTACAAACCAGCTCTTGCGGCCGTAGTAAATCAGCGGCGTGTCGCAGCGCCAGCAAAACGGATAGTTGTGTATATAATCCATTGTGCGAAAGAGAAGCCCGCTCTCTTTAAGAGCGTCTATAATAGCAAAGTCAGCGTCTTTAACATACATGCCGTCCCAGGGCGTGCCGCCGCGCAAGTAGCCCTTTTCATCAACAAGCTGCACATAGGGTAAATCCCACTCCCTGCCCAGGCGTGCGTCTTCTTCACCAAAAGCAGGCGCATTATGCACTACTCCTGTGCCTTCAGTAAGCGAAACATAGGCATCGCTCATTACATACCACCCGCGCTTGCCGCCTGCGTCAACAGGGAAGTCAAAAAGCGGCTCATAGTCAATCCCTACAAGCTCTTTGCCCAAAAACCGCTCAAGCACTGTTGCGTCAAAGCCGAGCACATCAGCTACAAGCTGTTCTGCCAAAATATAAATTGCATTATCCGCGTCGTATTTTACGCGGCAGTAAGTTTCTTTTGGGTTTACGCACAGGCTCACATTTGAGGGGAGAGTCCACGGCGTTGTAGTCCACGCAAGTATATAGGTGTTTTCTTCATCTTTTACCTTAAAGCGCGCAATGACCGAAATATCTTTAACATCTTTATAGCCCTGTGCAACCTCATGTGAGGAGAGCGCAGTCCCGCAGCGCG
>JAKJBL010000061.1:0-650 GCA_022707005.1 Bacillota bacterium
CTGCAAGCGGCAGCCCTGCTGCAAGAAAGAGCAGCGGCAGGGTGGGGAGCCCCGGGATAAAGGCGAGCATTGCAAGCATCCCCCCCATAAGTATAACAACGTGGGGCTTAGCGAACAACTGCTCGGAAAGGTCAGAGCCGAAGCTGTTGTTTGTAGCTGAACGCGTAACTATTATGCCTGCTGATGTCGAAACCAAAAGCGCCGGAAGCTGCGAAACAAGCCCGTCGCCTACTGCAGCAAGTGCATATACTGTAACGACCTTATCAAGAGGCATAGGAGCTCCAGTGCCAATGCCGAGCGCGCCTATTATTATTCCCCCGACTATGTTTATGACTGTTATAATTATGCCTACAATCGCGTCGCCTTTAATAAACTTTGAGGCGCCGTCCATTGCGCCGTAAAAATCGGCCTCGCGCTGAATTACCGAACGCCTGTGCTGCGCCTCGGCTTCACTTATAACGCCTGTGTTTAAATCCGCATCTATTGCCATTTGCTTGCCGGGCATTGCGTCAAGCGTAAAACGCGCAGCAACTTCAGCAACCCGCTCTGCGCCTTTTGTTATAACGATGAACTGGATAATTACAATAATTAAAAATATTACGAAACCTACGACAAGGTTGCTGCCCATGACAAAGCCGCCGAATGTCTCA
>JAKJBL010000061.1:681-8763 GCA_022707005.1 Bacillota bacterium
GAAAATTCGAGCGTTTCTTTTACGTTTAGCGCTATGAGCAAAATTAGGATTGAGAGCGCAATATTAACTATAAGCAGCATGTCCATCATGCCTGTTGAAAGCGGTACGATGATTATAAGCACTATGGCTAAAATTAGCACAGCCATAAGTATATCAGTAAACTTCATCGTTTCACCTCCCCTTGCGGATGCTTGAGCCTGTAAACATACGCTAAAATTTCCGCAACTGCCTGGTAAAGTTCCTCCGGCACTTCGCTGCCTATATCGCACATATAATAAAGCTGCCGCGCCACAGGCTTGTTTTCTACGAGTTCTATGTTGTTGAGCTTTGCTTCTTCTCTAATTTTTTTGGCAATATAGTCCTGCCCCTTTGCAACTACAACAGGTGCGCTTGTTTTCCCCTCTTTGTAGGAAAGCGCTACTGCAAGCTCTGTAGGGTTTGTTATTACTACATCAGCCTCAGCTACAGCCTGCATCATGCGCATACTGCTCATTTGACGCTGCTTCTGTCTGATTCTGCCTTTTATTTGAGGGTCGCCCTCTGTGAGCTTATATTCGTCGCGCACCTCCTGTTTAGTCATCATGAGGTCTTTTTCATAGCGCCACCATTGGTAGAGATAATCAAAGGGCGCAAGTATTGCAAGCGCGAGAGCAAGCTTAAGCCCAATGCCAAGCATAAGCCGCCAGCCTGTATCAGCTGCAGTCAGCAAATCCCCCTGCATAAGCACAGGTATTTTAAGAAGCTGCTTATTATACTCATCGTATGCGACTTTTGCGAGTACGGCAAGCCTTATAAGCGACTTTATCAGCTCAATAAGCGTTTTTTTCGAGAAAATCCGCTTAAATCCCTCTATCATGCTTATGCGCGAGAACTTTGGCTCGAGCGCTTTCGGGGCGAACAAAAAGCCAACCTGCAAATAATTAAAGAGCATTGCCGCAGCAAAGGCAACTGCAAGCACAGGAAGCATTATGATTAAATACTCAATTACTGCAGTCTTAAAAGCCGCATTTGCTAAAGCAAGGCTGAACTTTTCTGTTGTACCGGCTCCGCCGCTTAAAAAGTGTATATATAGCCTTTTAAAGCCGTTTAGCATAAATGAGCCAAAAAGCGAAAGCGTGCCGAACAAAACAAGCATTGAGAACGCGGCTACAAGGTCTGCGCTTTTAAAAATCTGACCCCGTTCGCGCGCCTCTTTGCGCTTTTTAGGGGTTGCTCTTTCTGTTCTTTCCCCGCTGCGCTCCTCGCTCATGAACCGCCCAAGCCTTTAAGCATATAGTCAAGGCTTGAGAACATCCTTGTAAATACCTCGCCTGTAAACGCAACATAAATAGGCAGGATAAGCAGAAGCGCCGCAAGCCCCAAAAGAACTTTAAGCGGAATACCTACGACAAATACATTCATTTGCGGCGTTGTGCGCACAATAACACCCATTATCGCCTCGCCTAAAAGCCCTGAGGCTACAATTGGCATTGCAATATTTAATGCCATTGCAAACGAGAGCGCAAACACCTCAAGCGCAGTTATGCCTAAGCCTGCATTAAGCACTACCCTACCAGGCGGGATATTAGTAAAAGTCTTAAGCACTATATAAATGAGCTGCTGGTGCCCGTTTACAGCAAAAAATACAAGCATCATTATTGCGTAGAGGAAGTTGCCTGTAACAGGCACGCTTATATTGCTCTGCACATCAAAAACATTTACCATGCCAAAGCCCATCTGCATATCTATTACATGCCCCGCAACCTGAGCAATTGCGAAAAATAAAGTTGTGACATAGCCAAGCACAAGCCCGAAAAGAAGCTCTTTTACGCAAAGGAGCGCATATTCGAGGATGCTGTTATAGCTGAAGATTCTTAAACCCGGCGTTGCAGCAAGCACTATATACGCAAGCGCCAGGCTAAGGCTGATTTTAAGCTGGTTAGGCAGGTTGCGCCTGCCAAATACAGGCGATGAAAAAATCAGCGCCGAAACCCTTAAAAATATAAGTATGAAATACTCAAGCTGCGAAGCAACAGCGCTTACTGCACGTTCCATTTTTCAGCTGCCGCTAACATAGCTAAACATTCGGATTGTAAAATCGGAAAGCCCTGTGAGCATCCATCCGCCAAACACTAAAAGCGCAATGAAGATTGCGATAATCTTTGGCACAAACGCAAGCGTCTGCTCGTTTATCTGCGTTGTCGCCTGGAAAATAGAAACAATAATGCCTACTATCATTCCAAGTATAAGCGGAGGCGCAGAAACAAGCATGATAGTTGTTATTGCCTCATGCATGACTTTAACAATTTGAGTCTGCTCCATCTTACCCTCGCTTTCTTAAGAATTAGCCAAAGCTCCCGAGGAGCGATTTTACTGTAAGAGTCCACCCGTCAACAACAACAAAGAGCAAGAGCTTAAAGGGCAGCGAAATTACGACAGGCGGCAGCATCATCATGCCCATTGCCATAAGCGTGCTTGCAACAACCATATCGACTACTATAAACGGAATATAAATATAAAAGCCCATTTCAAAGCCGCGCTTTATCTCGCTCGTTATAAATGCAGGGATAAGCGCCCTGGTAGGCACGCTTTCAAGTTCATCTACAGCCTGCTCTATGCCTGCTGTGCTCATAAAAAACCTGAGGTCGGATTTGTATGTTTGTTTGAACATAAATTCTCTAAGCGGCTTTAGCGCAGCTTCTACAGCCTGTTCTTCTGTTATGCGCTCTTTTACATAGGGGGTATAGGCGTTATCTTTAATATCTGTGATTATAGGCGACATTACAAAGAGCGTTAAAAACAGAGCAAGCCCTATAAGCACCTGGTTTGGAGGCATCTGCTGCAGCCCAAGACCGTTTCTTGCAAGAGAGAGCACTATTATTATTCTTGTAAAGCCTGTAAGCATAATAAGGATTGATGGAAGAAGCGTAAGCACAGTTAAAAGCAGCAGAATGTCAATGCTGTCTGAACGGTCGCCCAAAATGCCGCCAAAAGGCCCGTTGGCTGAAGCAGTGTCTGCTTTAAGGATTGAGCAGCCGGTAAGCCCAAGAAGAAGAAGCACAAGGCTAAGCCAAAGCAGGATATGCCTAAGCGCAGGCTGTTTTTTAGCGCGCTTTGTTTTTGGGCACGCGAAAGCAGCGCAGGTACAAGGTTCTTTAGTTTTTTGAAGCAGCATATTTCCCCCCATGAAATAAGCTTAGCTTAAAGTTTAGCAGCAGTTTTCAGCTGTTTTTTCTCAGCCGCGAAAAAAGCTCGCCAAAGGTTGAAAAGGGGCCGGGCTTTTCTTCAGGCTGCACAATTGGAACAAGCTCACCGTCTTCAAGCGTTGCAAGAAGGCTTATGGTTTGATTGGCAACTCCTATTAAAAAAAAGCGGCTGCCTGCCTGAAGCAGCACCACCTGCTTATCGCGCCCCAAAAAAATGCGTTCTTTAACACGAAGATATTTGCCCTGAATAAAGCCTATGCTCTTAGTTGAGATGAACTTAGTTGTAAAATACGCTCCTGCAAGAATAAGGGCAAGCACAAGTATAAGCAAACCCGCTGAGCCTGCATACCCCTCATACATAAGCCCCTCCATAGCAATGCCCTGCTTTTTCTGTGCTTTGCGCTTTATAAAGCGCCTGCATTAAACCTGCATCCTCATGACTTCGTTATAGGCATCGACAACTTTGTTGCGGATTTGTATTGCAAGGTTAAGCGCGAGCTCTGCTTTTGCTGCCTGGAGAGTCACTGAGTGGATATCCGTAATGTTGCCGGAAAGAAGCTCTTTTGCAGCTTCATTGCTTGCTTGCTCCTCTGAAGCAGCTTCTTTTAGCGCATTTGAAAAGATATCGCCAAATTCAGAGTTTTGCTGCACAGCGCCCTTTTGGCTATTAGCGAGCAAAATATTGGAAGCAGGGTTTATTTGCATGGTTTACCCCCGTTTTTGAGTTATTTGCCTATTTCAAGCGCTTTTAGCGCCATGTTCTTGGTTGCGTTGAGTGCTGTTATGTTTGATTCATAGGCGCGCGTTGCAGCCATCATGTCAATAAGCTCTTTTACTTCGTCAACATTAGGATAGTGCACATACCCCTCACTGTCTGCGTCAGGGTGTTCAGGGTCGTATTCTACCCTTAAGTCGGACATATCTGTAACTATTCTTGAAACAACAACGCCCCCCAAATTATGCCTGGCCTTTGAAAAGCATGTGGCAAAATCATCGGCAGCTGCAGCTGTAAAGACTGCTGCGCGCCGTCTGTAAGGGCCTCCGTCCGCTGTGCGGGTTGTTGTGGCGTTTGCGAGGTTCTGGCTTATTATATCCATGCGGAGCCTTTGGGCTGTAAGCGCGGAGCCGCTTATATCAAGCGAATTTAAAAAAGCCATTTAGCTACCTCCCCTCTGTAATTGCTAGTTTAAGCCGCATAAGCTCACTCTTTAGCTGCTCTGTAAGCGTGTAATAATAAATAGTGTTTCTTGCAAGCTCGATGTTTTCTTCTTCTATGTCAACATTGTTGCCGTCCATGCGCATTGAGGTTCTGCCGTTTTTAACTACTTTTGCACAAAGCGCGCCATTATTAAAGCTTTTGTGGTTGCTGCGTGTGCATTTTGTTTTAAACTCAGAGCCGTTTTTAAGCGCTGCCTTAAACGTGTTTTCGAACTCGACCTTGGAAGCTTTAAACCCTGGCGTTTCTGCGTTTGCGATATTGTTCATTATAACTTCATTGCGAAGCCATGCTGCGTCAAGGCCTGACTTAAGCACATCCGTTTTGGAGAGAATGCTCATCTTTACCCCCTCAGCTTGTATATGCCTCATAGTAGGAAAGGACTTTTGAAACATAGCTGCGCACGCGTCCGCTTAGCTTTGCATATTCGTGCGCATTGTCAGCATCAGTAATATTGAGCTTTTTTACCCTGCCCGGGCCTGTGTTATAGGCTGCAAGTGCAAGGCGCGTATCTTTAAAGCGTGAAATTAACTGAGCAAGATATTTTGTGCCGCCGTTTATGTTTTCTGCAGGGTCGAAAGCGTTTTTCACCCCAAGACCTGCAGCTGTTCTTGGCATAAGCTGCATTAAACCCTGTGCGCCTGCACTTGAAACAGCATCTTCACGGAAACTTGATTCTGCTTTAATTACAGCTCTTACAAGGTTAGGGTCAAGATTGTTTGCTGCAGCAGCCCTTTTTATAAGAGCGTCGTAAGGCTGTGCTTTGGATGAAACAGGGCGCGAAGCTGTTTGCTGCGGCGCCTCCTTTATAAGAAACTCTGAAAACGAAGCCGGCTTAAGCATAGCGTTTGCAGCGCTGCTGTTTAAAATTTGCTGCACATGCTGAAGCTTATTCAAGTAAAGGCTTCCAACTGGGTTCATTAAAGTCTCCTTATTACAGTTGAGTATAACACGCAGAAAACCATATATTCAACAATATATATATCATTTTGTGCGTATTGCCCGGGAAATTCCTCAGTTTATGCTGAATTAACGGTTTAGTAGTATAAGTCAACGAGCAGCCCGCGGATATCCTCGACTAAACTCATCATTGTAAGCGTGTCAGCCTCGTTTTTTAAAATCTCCGCAGCAAGCGCATCAAGCGATTTATTTACCTTGCGTATAAGCGCAAACACCTTTTGCCTGCCTATTGAATCGAACTGGCTTGTCTTTGTAAATTCATAGGCATTGCTTACAGTTTCGTTGAGCAGTTCGCTTATAAGCGCCCTGTACTTTTGAAACTCGTTTAAATCCGCCTTAGTGCCTACAATTTCGCCCTGTTTATAAATCCGCTCTGTCAGCTCGTGCATATACCGTTCATGCTCAGAATTGTCCGAATCCCGCTTGTGCCGCTGAAACTCATGCTCAAAGCTGCCTGCATTCTTTTTTTCATCAAGCGATGCAAGGCCCTGCGGGCTGTAAGAGGCGGATTGAATGCTTTTAACTTTCATGCCAACACCGAAAACCTGCCTGCCTTAAAAAGCATCAGTTTGCAGAATCAAAAAACAGCCCGTCTGCAGCAGGGTACTGCAGAGAGTAGGCCTGTTGCTTTTTTGCTAAAGAAATTTCCCTGAGCTTTTGTTTATATTCTTCAAGCAGCAATTTACCTGCTTTAAGGCTCTTTTTATCAAGCTCTATTATGGAGGCTGCGCTAAGCTTTATATCTTCTTCAATAGAATTGATTAGCCTAAAATGCTCGGCGTCAGGCGCTTCTTCAGCTTCAAGCTGTTTATTGAGCGCCTCAAAGCGCGAAGAAAGCTCAGTTCTTTGGTTAAGTGCATCTAAAAAAGCCTCTGCATCATCGCGTTCAAGAAGCACTTGCTGAGTTTTTGCTATTTCAAGCATCTTTAAGAGCAAATCTCTTTGCGTGTGTTTAAGTTCAAGGATTTTATTCTGCTCTTTCATAAGAACTATTCTCCAGAATAGGCAATTGAACCTATGCCTCTTTTTGAAAGCTCGACCCATGCGCTTCTAAGTTCGTTTAGCATCTCCGCTATTTCATAAAGATGGTTTGCATCCTTTGAAGCGTTTGCTGAAGCAATTTCATTTAAGACGAATTCATAAAGCAGCATTAAATCCTTAGCAACGGAAAACCGCAAGTCAAGACAGTTTAAAAGCTCCATTACAATGCGCTGCGCTTTTTGCATGCTGCTGTTTGCCTTTTCGTGTTCTGTATCTTCTACTGCAAGTGCTGCAATTTTCAGCTGTTTAATACAGCCGTCATAAAGCAAAATTACGAGTTCAACAGGGTTTGCAGAAAGTACCCTCTGCTGCTGATATGTTGCAAATGCGTTGCTGCCTGCGTACATTACTTATCCTCCGAAGCGTTTTTATATGTTATGCACGTGTGTTTGGGCCAAGCATCAGTGAAGAGAGCCAGGCGGATTGGCTGTTGAGCGAGGAGAGCGCCTTTTCCATTGCTGTAAACTTACGCCAGTATTGCTCCTCGTTCTTAGCGAGCCAGTCCTCAAGCTTTGTAAGCCTTGTGTTTGCCTCCTCGAGCGCTTTTGAGTTGTTCACAAGCGTTGAGTTTGTTGCTGTGCTTACATACTGGTTAAGCGTATTTGAGAGCCTTGTTATAAGACCTGGCGCGTTCCCGTCCTTGTCTTCGGATATAAAAGCATTTATTACTTCCTCAGGGTTTGCGCTTAAAGCTGTGCGAAGCTTTTCTTTGTCAAGCACGATTTGACCGTTCGATGCATACGCGCCTGTTGTAAGGCCGAGCGCTGAGGCTGTTTTTCCGCTGCTGCCTGTTGAAGCAAAGAATGCGCCGCGCATCTGCGTTAATAAATTCCTTATGCCGTTGTCATTTCTAAGAAGGCCGCTCTTTGCTTTTTCTTCCCATTTGTTTGCCTGAGTTTCTGAGAGTTTTTCGCGCTCGCTCTCTGTTAACGGCTCATAGCTTTTATGAATTGGTTCATCAAGCTTTGCCTGCAGGTCTTTAATTAGCGTGTTATACGCATCGACAAATGCAGTAATTTTATCGAGCGTAGAGTTAATGTCACGCTCAATGGAAAAGTCTATAACAGTTGCAGTTGTGTTTTTAAGCGTGTATGTAATGCCGTCAATTGTAAAGGTGTTTGAGGCGCGCTCAACTTCAATCCCTTCGATTGTAAGCTTTGCGTTTTGCCCCGCATATGCGCCTTCTGCTATTTTAAACGCAGAGTCCTCTGCGTTTTGTGCAAAAGCGCTGCCGCTTAGGTTTACAAGCTCTATTTTGCTCTCTGCTCCTGTTGCGTTTGAAACAAGCGTAAAGCCGCGTTTTAGGCTTGAATAACTCATTGTTACGCCTGCTTCGCTTGATGCGTTTATTGTATTTAGCATTGAAGAAATCGATGTTTCTTTATCAAAGGTGAACTCGCTGCCGTTTATAGAAAACGAAATCTTCCCCTCTTCATCAAAGGCTTCTTCACCAAAAGCATCAACAAGCTTTGAGTTAATAGTTACAGTTTCAGAAAGCTTGCTTGAGCTTGCAGTTTTTGCGCTTTCTGCAAGTTGGCTTATGTTGTTTATACGCAGTTTTCCTTCTGATGCTGTGCTTGAGGCGCTTATGCTTACTGCGCTTGTTTCTGTGAGCATATTGACATTAAAAATCTTATATGCAGCTTTTGAAAACATATTTGTCGATGGGTTTAAAACGCT
>JAKJBL010000062.1:0-7855 GCA_022707005.1 Bacillota bacterium
TCAAGCCCTATTAGATACAGTCCCTTTTTTATAACTGACCTTACTGCATCTGTAAGCGCAAGGCGTGCGTTTTCTAAAGCTTCTGCTTCGCCCAAAATCCGCTGGTTGTAATAAAACTTATTATATGCCTTTGCAAGTGCTATAACTGCGCGGCTTACATAATACGGCTCGTACTTTTCAGCAGCTTCGAGTATTGCCTTAGGGAAAGCGCTAAGCTGACGCAGCACATTTAAAGAATCTTCATCTGTTAGGAGCGTGTAGTCAACCTCTTTGCGCTTTAATCCCTCTGCCTTTCTTAAAACTGCACAGCAGCGCGCATGGGTATATTGGGCATAGGGGCCTGTTTCTCCATCAAAGTTGAGCGCAGTCTCATAGCTAAAGACATTGTCTTTAATCCGGCTGTTGTAGAGCGCGTTGAAAACAACTGCGCCAACGCCAACCATTTGCGCTACTTTAGGCTTATCCTCAAGCTCGGGGGATTTTTCGCTTATTATTGAGAGTGTTTTTTCAATAGCTTTGTTCAAAACATCCTCAAGGAAAATAACCATGCCCTTTCGCGTAGAAATTGTGCCGTTTTGCATGCTTACCATGCCAAAAGGCACATGTACGAGCGAACTTGCCCACTCGTAGCCCATAAGTTCAAGCACTTTAAAGCACTGGCGAAAATGGAGGTTCTGCTGGTAGGCTACAACATAAAGGCATTTTTCAAAATTATATGTGTCCTTGCGGTAGAGAGCAGCTGCTATATCGCGCGTTGCATAAAGCGTTGCGCCGTCAGAGCGCAGCACAATGCACGGGGGCATATCGTAAGGCGAAAGGTCGACAAGGTAGGCGCCGTTATCAAGGCGGAGCAGGTTTTTATCTTCAAGCTCCTCAATGACACGGTTCATTTTATCATTATAAAAGCTTTCACCTGCGTAGCTGTCAAACTCTATGCCAAGCATTGAATATACTCTGCCTACTTCGTGGAGAGTAAGTGCCTTAAACCAGTCAAAGAGCTTTAGCGCCTCGTCGTCTCCATCCTCAATGCGCTTAAACCAAACCCGCGCTTCATCGTCAAGGCGTTCGTCAGTTTTTGCTTCTTTGTGGAAGCGCACATAAAGCTCAAGCAGCGCGCGGGTAGAGTTGCGCTCAACTTCTTCTTTGCTGCCCCAGCGCCTGTATGCCACAATGAGCTTGCCAAACTGCGTGCCCCAGTCGCCAAGATGGTTTATGCCCACGCATTTATAGCCTAAATTCTCATAAATACGGTAGAGCGAATGCCCTATGACAGTTGAGCTTAAATGCCCTATATGAAAAGGCTTTGCAATATTTATAGATGAATAATCTATGCAAATAAACTTGCCCTTTCCAAGGTTTTTTGAGCCAAAATCAGATAGAAGCGCTGCTTCAAGCACTGTTTTTGCAAACTCCTCTGGTTTTATAAAGAAGTTTACATACCCGCCAGCAGCTTCTGCTTTTAAAATAAATTCGGGCAGCACAGCGTTTGCTGCAATGTCTGCCGCAATTAAAGCAGGCGATTTCTTTTGCGCTTTGGCAAACCTAAAACACGGGAGCGCCAAGTCACCCATTTCGCTCTCAGGCGGGGTTTCGAGCATATTTTGTATTTCTGCAGTATCAATGGCGCAGTATGCGGCAAGCGCCTCGCCAAGTTTTTCTGAAAACTCCATTTTGTTCCCCAAAGCAAATTTTAATAAAATCGCAAGCTTTAGTATAGCAGAGTAAATAAAAAAGCGCAAAGCAATTGCTATATGAGCGCCTGATAAAGGCTAAGGAGAGTTTGAGCATTTAGCGCCTCAGCGCGGCATGTAGCTCCAAGCCCGTATAAACTAAATGCGCGCTCTATGTTTTTACTGCTGTAAAATTGCAAAAGGTTGTTTGCAAGGGTTTTTCTGCGCATTGAAAACGCTGTTTTAAGAAATTCAATAAACCCTTCTTGAGGCAGGGGAGAGGGCCCCCTTTCAAGAAGCACAACTGCGGAACGCACCTTTGGCTGAGGATAAAACGAAGAAGGCGGCAGCTCAAAAAGGCGCCTGGCTGTATAAGCGCAGGCAGTTAAGATTGTAAGCGGGCCATAGGCGCGCTCAGACGGGTTTGCAAAAAAACGCTCTGCAGCTTCAAGCTGGAGCATAAGCGCCATGCGAAGGATAGGCAGGTTAGAGCTCAAAAGCTTGAACATAATTGGCGAAGTTATTGCATAGGGCAGGTTCCCGGCAACAAGAAAGGGGCAGCTGCCAAGCGCTTTATAAAGGCTTGAAAAGTCCTGTTTAAGAAAATCAGCAGTAAGCACGGATAGGTTTTTATTAGGAAATTCAGCTTTTAGCGCATTTGAAAGCACTAAGTCAAGCTCAACTGCAACAACTCTTTCTGCACGCAGAATAAGCGCTTCTGTAAGGCTCCCAAGCCCGGGGCCGATTTCAAGCACAGAAAAACTATCAGGCTTTAACGCGTCTATAATTGCATCGCGCTTTTTTTCATCAATAAGGAAGTTCTGCGAAAGCGAGCGCTTTGGCATTGCTCCAAGGCTTGTTAATCGTTCGCGGACTCCGGCTGCGCTTACAAGCTGCGCTCTAAAGCTTTTCGTCATTTGAGGATTTGGACTGTTACATTGTATTTGCGGCCCCATTTAAGGCATTCGCGCTTAGTGTTCATAAAAACGTCGATTTGGTTTTTATCGCTTTTATGCGCGCCGAACGCGCCCGTATCCTGCGCAACGCAATAGCCGTAGCCGGGGATATAGAGCTTTGTGCCGTAAGGGATAAGGTTTGTGTTTACTGCCACATAGCCGATTTTCGGCCACCTTCCTGTTGCTGTGCGGCGGCCTGTGTGCGTATATGCCGTAATTTCGCTTATTTGTATTGTTTCGCGCACCTGTTCTTTTTTAGGCGCAGGACGCCATTCGCGCTCGTCGCCAGTTAAGCCGGTCTGATATTTGGTTTTTGTGCCCACAAGCACAACTCTGTCAACTGCGTCTTTTAAAATAAGCTGGTTCATGACTTCGCGCGAGGCAAGCTCACCGTCTTTATATACAAGTTCGCGCACTACGAGCTTTTCGCCATCTTCACCTTCGGTTTTAATCACTGCCTCCTGGTATGGGGGCTTGTAGCGCGAATTATCCCGGATAACCTGCTCTTTAAACGCAATGGGCTTTGTTACAGTCTCATACTTTTTTTGGATATCTATGTGCCTAATGCGCATCCCCGGCTCAACATCCTCAAAAGGCAGGCGCGTTAGTTCATCCTCAGCGTCATAATCTATGCCTGCAAGCAAAAGCGCCTCGCCTACTGTGCCGCCGCGCATTTCTAAAAGCGTAACTTTGCCTCCTGATGTAACTGCAACAGGGAAGCTGCTTTTAATTACAAGCTTTATATTCTCGTTAAGCGCAGATGAAAGCTCATAGTTTATATCTTCGGATTCACTAAGCGTAATTGCATTGTTTTCTAAAAGTGTAGCAACACTGTCCGCTTTTGTAAGGATTTTTTGCTCTCGACCCCTATATACCAAAGTAACGGGCACAGATGTGTCGCTAAATAAAAGCGCCCAGCCTAAAAAAGCCGCAGAAAGCGCAACGCCTAAAAACAGAAGCAGCGCAATGTAAGAGGGTATCGGCAGAGCTTCGGGTGACGCTTTATGCTTAGGTGCATGCGAAAACATATTTATAAAAAACGCCTTAAACTTTTTTGCGTTTGATATCAACATGCCTTGTAAAAGCGGCTTATGAGTTTTTGTTGGCGCTGTACTGCGCTTAACTGGTGTTTCCATTTTAATATAAAAGTTTAGTCCACAGGTTCGTTTTGTTCATGCAAAAGCTCAAATAAAAGCATTTGATATATTCCCTGCGCTTTATTTGGCCAGGCATCGCAGGCTGCTTTTGCAAGCGCAGCAGTAGGGAGTTCAAGCGAAAGGCCGAGCATATTCTTCTGCTTGTCCATAAGCTTAAAAACAGCTAAATAGCCCCCGTCGGGAAGCCTTGTATGGCTTGCGCTAAACTGCGAGTTTTCTTTTATAAGAGCGCGGTTTTCGTCAGCTAATATTTCAAGCTTTTTTCTAAGCGAATGGGGGAGGTTTTCGCGAAAGAGCGAGAGCGTTTCAGCGCCCTTTTGTGAAATGCGGTACCCCTGACCAAAGGCCATGGGGATTGCCGCAACATGCGCGTCTTCTTCAAGTTCAGACAAAAGCGCCTGAAAATCGAAGTATTCCATAAGCCCCTGTTCAGCAAAGATTCTAAAAAACTCGTTGCGCGTAAGCTCAAAATCAACCTCGTTTAGAAAAAACAGCAGCATGAGCTTTTTGCGTTCATCGCCATGCGAGAAGTATGGCATATAATCACCGCCTTGTTAAAGTATAGCATATCAAGGGCTGCTTAGGATAGTGCAGCCTCAATTTACCGCTTGCAAAAAGAGCCTCTTTATGTATAATAAGAAGTGCACCTTGCGTAATATAAACAAGGTCGGGGGGTTATAGCTCAGCTGGTCAGAGCGCTACGTTGACATCGTAGAGGCCGTTGGTTCGATCCCAACTAATCCCACCATAATCCTATGGTGTGCGTCACGTCTAGGTTATAAACCCACAGAGTGACGTCGGGAGCACGCGTCGGCGCTCCCAGCTCAGGCGGTTTTCCGCAAAGAGCTGCAACGCCGCAGCGCACCCACCTGCCGAGAGGCGGGTGTTATAACAAGGCGAACGGCACCACGGGATTATTTTTTAGATTTTTAATTGCGGAATTGTGTAATGGTAGCACCTACGACTCTGACTCGTATTGTCTAGGTTCAAATCCTAGTTCCGCAGCCATGCGGAAACTCCCTGTTTTAGGGGGTTTTTTGTTTATCCCGTCAGCATAGCAACAGACTAATATCCTGTATTTATTTATTAGAGAGTGCTATATTATAGGGGATTCGTATAGTCAAGCGGAGGCAAGCATGTGCTATAATACAGATAACTACTCTTTAGCATATTCGTTATTGCTGAACTTCATATATCATACAATTTCATACAGACAAATAAAGAGTGTAATAGACCAGTTACCGGGAGATAAGTCTTTTTGGGCCTACACATCTGATGCCCATATTCAAATGGCAATTACGACTTGGTGTAAAGTTTTTGGTTCTCCCAAAGAAGATGCTCACTATAGCAAGTTCTCACAACACCCAAAAGTGAGTTTTAATGATTATTTATTGGAGAGTTATCAATATGACATCGAAGACTGGAATGAATACCAGTGTATAATGAAGAGGTTCCGAGACAAGTTTGTTGCCCATAGTGAAATATCGCGGTTTTATAATCCAGTTCCCACACTAGATATGGCATTAAACGCAGCCTTCGCATATGACCGCTGGACAAGGGAGATTATGGCTCCAGACTGGAATGAAAATGAATTATTTGGAGATCGTATAATTAGCTGGACTAAAGCAATAAAAGCCACATTACACAGGCTGGTAAGGTAGATGAATCTCAAGCCCGCCTCACCTTTCTGCTACAACGAGCATTTCAAAATCCGCAGTTGTGAGCTTATCCTCCCTCGAAAACGCCCCGAGCTTTGCGCCGAAAATTTCGATGCTTTTATACCCAAGGGATTTAAGCAGCCAAGTTATCTCGCTTGGCACATAGTATCTTTCATTGCATTTTATAGTGTGCTCCCTGCCATCATCGTCTTTAAAGGTTGTTATGTTATAATCCCTAAAAGTCATTAAATCAAAGGTTTTGCTCTTATACTGCGCCCCGTCGAACCCGTTTTCGCCGTAAAATTCGTTAAGCGAGTTAAAGAGAGGGAACAGCCCGTTAAGCGTTGTGAAGATAAGCTTTGCCTGCGGTTTTAACGCATTCGTCACTCCTTTTAGGATTTCGAAGTTCATTTCGTCAGTTTCCATAAGCGGGAAGCCGCCCTCGCAGAGCATAAGCGCAGCGTCAAACCGGTTTTTGAATTTAAGCTCCCGCGCATCGCATTTGAGAAATTCAAGCGAAAGCTTTGCATGTGCAGCCTTTTCCCTTGCTCTTTTTAGCTGCGCCTGTGATAAATCAACGCCTGTTACTTTATACCCCCGCTTTGCAAGTTCAAGCGAATGCCTGCCTGTTCCGCAGCCAACATCAAGTATAGTGAGCGTTTTATTGTAGTTGAGTTCCTTTTCAATAAAATCGCACTCTGCGCTTGTCCCGCTTGTAAAGGGTTCGTTGTCATAGCCTTCGCCATAGTTTTCAAAAAGAATTTCATACCACTGCTTCATAGGCCTTTATACCCCAAGCTCCTCTTTTACTTCTTTAAAGCAGTTTATTGCAAAATCAAGCTCAGCTATGCTGTGTGCAGCTGAAACCTGCGTGCGTATGCGCGCCCTGCCCATTGGCACAACAGGGTAGCTAAAGCCAATTACATACACGCCCTTTTCTAACATTCGCTCTGCAAAATCTGAAGCGAGCTTTGCATCGTAAAGCATAACAGGCACAATAGGATGTTCGCCTTTAAGCACATCAAGCCCTATGCCCTCGAGCCCTTTACGAAAATGCGCAGTATTGGCTTTAAGCTTATTTATAAGGGAGCTGTCAGCTTCAAGCAGTTCAAGCGCTTTAAGCGATGCTTCGCAAATTGAAGGAGCGAGCGCATTTGAAAACAGATATGGTCTTGAGCGCTGCCTTAAAAGCTCAGTTATAACCTTGTTTGCTGCTGTAAAGCCGCCGCTTGCTCCACCTAACGCCTTGCCGAGAGTACTTGTTATAATATCTATTCTTCCCATAACGCCGCAGTGTTCAGGTGTGCCGCGGCCTTCTTTGCCCATAAAGCCTGAGGCGTGGCTGTCATCAACCATAACGAGCGCGCCGAACTCTTCCGCAAGGTCAGTAATGCCTTTTAAGTTTGCTATATAGCCGTCCATACTGAAGACGCCGTCAGTTACAATGAGCATAATACGGCTTGATTTAGCTTCTTCAAGCTGTTCGCGAAGCGAGGACATATCGTTGTTTTTATACCGAAACCGCTTTGCCTTGCTAAGGCGAATGCCGTCTATTATGCTTGCGTGGTTTAGCTCGTCGGATATAATTACGTCCTCCTCGCCTAAGAGTGTTTCAAATAGCCCGCCGTTTGCATCAAAACAGCTTGAATAGAGCACCACATCCTCCATTTTTAAGAACTCCGCAATCTTATGCTCAAGCTCCTTGTGTATGCTTTGCGTGCCGCAGATAAAGCGCACGGATGATAGCCCGAAACCCCATTTATCGTAGCTTTGCTTAGCTGCCTCAATAAGCGCTTTGTAGTCGCTTAGCCCTAAGTAATTGTTCGCGCACATATTTATAACAGCATTTTTATTAGTTGTGTTTATTTGGCTGTTTTGCGCTGATGTGAGTATACGCTCGGTTTTATATGTGCCTGCTTCTCGGATTTGTTCAAGAACAGACTTAAAAACTTCATACGCCTTTTTCATGGTTTTTCTCCTATTCAAAGCTTAGTATTACCTTGCCGCTGTTGCCGCTGTTCATAGCCTCAAACCCCTTCTCAAACTCCGTATAGTGGAATCTGTGGGTTATTACAGGCCTTAAATCAAGCCCTGCCTCAATCATAGCAAGCATTCTATACCATGTTTCATACATGCGCCTGCCATATATGCCCTGGAGCGTAAGCCCCTTAAAAATTACATCTGTCCAGTCAATTACAGCATTTGGGCCTAAAATGCCAAGAAGCGAGACTTTGCCGCCGTTGCGCATGGATTTTAAAAGCTGGTTAAGCGCATCTGCGCTGCCGCTCATTTCAAGCGCAACATCAAAGCCCTCTACAAGGAGCTGCTCGCGCATTGCGTCTTCTAAGCTATCATGGAGCAAATTTACTGCTGCGTGCGCGCCCATGCGTTTTGCAATATTTAGCCTGTAATCA
>JAKJBL010000062.1:7886-8144 GCA_022707005.1 Bacillota bacterium
CGCTCCGTTTTGCCTGCAGATTGCAACTGCCATAATGCCTATTGGGCCTGCGCCTGTTATTAAAACATCCTCGCCTACAACATCAAACATTGTGGCTGCGTGCGTCGCATTGCCGTAAGCGTCAAAAAAGGAAATTGTTTCTTCGTCATAGCCGCGGTTTTCCGGTATGACTATTACATTTGTCGCAGGTATGCAAAGATATTCTGCGAAAGCGCCGTCTCTGTTTACGCCTACGCTGCTTGTAAACTTGCACCACTG
>JAKJBL010000063.1 GCA_022707005.1 Bacillota bacterium
CATAATGATGCCGTTCATTGCCGTTGCCAACGTGTTCTGCTCTGCGTTGGGGTTCTCAATGCCGAGACACTTTGACAGGTCGCCCTGCGGGTCGGCGTCAATCAGCAAGACTTTCTTGCCCTGCCTTGCAAGACCGATACCCAAGTTCACAGTTGTCGTGGTTTTTCCCACACCGCCTTTTTCGTGAGCGCACGAGATTACTTTAGTCATAGGGTTTACCTCCTTTTCGATTTTAGACCGATGGTGTTCAGTCTATGTAAGGAGCATCTTGTAGGGGGAGCGGAAGTTCCAGTCAGATATGGCAAGAAACGATTGAAAAGCAGGATAAACAAGAGAAGCTCCAAATGTTGGGGCTTCTCTTGTTGTATGTGCGAATTGGTGGTGCGATATTGCCCTTTTGAGTGGAAGTACACTCGCCTTTTCAAACTGCCCGTGCAAAGCTCCTGCAAATCGGGACGAGCTTTAGAGCCTGTGTTGAGGTGGTTTCTGTTTGATTGTTTGGGGCTTGCTACCTCAAAAAGTCCCCAAATATCTGCGTTCTGCCATATCCCATTGTACTATTTGCGCCCGCTGTGAAACTACACGTTTAACTCCTAAGCGGAAGGCCGCGCGTTCGAATCGCGCCGGGAACGCCAAGAAAAGGGCATATCTTCCTCCAAGGGGAGGCTCTCTGTCTTTCTCTATGCACAAAAATGTGATATTATAGGTTTAATTAATATTATTTATATTTTGGAAGGGAGACGATGTAATTGAATATGATTAGGCCGCCTTGTTAAACTTTAAACCGAGTAAGAAACCGAGGTCCTCCAAATGAATCCAATCGCCCATGGTTTATTAAAAATTGGAGGATTGACTCATGTTAGAATTGAGATTACTCTGCGATAATGATATATCGTTGGTAGAAGCTTGGTTAAATAAGGAGCATGTGAAAAGATGGTACGAAATACCCCATCTTAACATTACGATTGATGACTGGATGTCTGAAATTAAACAGCGTGGTGGAGAATACAGGTGGTTAACGCACCTCATTGCCGTGCTGCAAGGTCGCCCCATAGGATTATGCCAATACTATAAATGCGTGGATAGCGATGAAGATTTTGGAACGCTGCTATTAACAGGCTCATACGGAATTGACTACCTTATAGGGGAAGAAGCTTATCTGGGAAAAGGTCTGGGCAAGGAAATGATCGCTTTGCTCGTGGATAAGATTTTTTCTTTTCCGGATGCACGAAGAGTTACGGCTAATATTGATAAAAACAATAAGGCCTCTGAAAAGGCGCTGCTATCATGCGGTTTTTTATTATTAGATGCCGAACGCAGCCGCTATGTCATACAGAAGGCGAATAGCGTAATTTAAATCCAGTCACTCATAGTAGGCATTGTGTGAGAATTATCAAATCCCCATTTATTGTTTTATTGGTAAGATGGTTTGCGGTATCCGCGAAAATCTTTTTTCCACAATTTTCACAAGAAGAACCGGCATCACTTTACTGCCGGGTTCTTTTTATTCTTCACAGAGCAAAATATTATTTGGAGGCGAACATGGAATGCTGTTTGCGCCTTTGGCATAAAGAGGACGCGCCCGACCTTGCGGCTGCTTTAAATAATCCCAAAATATTAAACTGTCTGCGTGACGGGCTGCCCTATCCGTATTTAGAAAAAGACGCGCTTGAGTTTATAAACGCAATGGCGCAGCATCAGGGTAAACAAGAAGCCTTCCCCTTTGCAATAACAGTTAATGACAGAGCAATAGGCAGCATAGGCGTGTTCCGCAAGGACAATATTCATTATAGAACTGCGGAGCTTGGGTATTATCTTGCTGAACCATACTGGGGGCAGGGGATAGGCACAAGCGCAGTTAAGCAAATGTGCGAATTTATATTTTTAAAAACTGATATAGTAAGAGTCTTCGCAATGCCGTTTTCTCATAATCTTGCCTCATGCCGCGTGCTTGAAAAGGCGGGCTTTGTTTTAGAGGGCGAGCTTCGTAAAAACGCGGTTAAAAACGGGGAGTTTTATAATATGAAAATGTACAGCCTGCTTAAAGATTAGCTGCAGGCTTAACATAATTTACGCTTAGCGCCCTAATGAGACCTCTATTATTATTGAACCGGGCTGTTTCAGGGCTTTTATCAGCATAGCGCCTTGACTAAAAATATACCTGAAGCTATATTAAAGGCAAGCATCTTTATGCTCTGTAAGTTTAGGAGGGTTAAATGCTCCTGCTCGCGTATGATGTAGGCACATCTTTAATAAAAGCAACTCTAATAAATAAAGAAGCTGAAGTTATTTCAAGCAGCAGCATTGGTTACGAAACCCTGCACAGGGCGCCGCTTTATGCTGAGCAGCACCCTAAGACCTGGTGGGAGGGTATATGCAAAGTTACAGCCAAGCTTATAGCGCTTAAGCCTCGTGAAATAGCAAAAGTTTTAGCTATTGGCGTAAGCGGGCACATGCTTGGCTGCCTTGCGCTTAATTGTGAGGGCGAGCCGCTCTATCCTGCGCTTATTCACTCTGATTTACGCGCAAAGCCGCAAATGGAGCGTATAAAGCAAGAGCTTGGGGAAGAGCATTTATATTCGCTTACAGGCGGCGTGCTAAGCCCGGGCACAACGCTTTGCAAGCTCCTGTGGCTATATGAAAACGAACCTGCTGTATATGCAAAGACCGCGCGCTTTTTGCAGGCTAAGGATTATATAGTTTACAGACTCACAGGCAATATGGATAGTACCGATTATTCGGATGCTTCACACGGCCAGCTAATAAACATCCATACAGGCGCTTTACTCTGCGATGAGCTAAAAAGCCTTAACTTAAACAGCGCGAAACTCCCGGGCGTAAACAAAAGCACTGACATTGCAGGCAGCCTAAGCGCTAAAGCAGCAGCAGTTCTTGGGCTTTGCGAGGGCATACCGGTTGTTGCAGGCGGGGGAGACGGCGCTTGCGCAAATATAGGCGCAGGCATAACAGGTGAAGGCGACATTTACTGCTCCTTAGGCACAACTGCGTGGATAGCGTATAACTCAGCCCTGCCTGTTATAGACGAAAAAAGGCGCATTTTTAACATAACAGCGCTTGATGGCGAACATGCGGGCGTATTTGGCACAATGCAGTCAGCAGGCAAAGCGGTTGACTGGGCAAAGTCGCTTTTTTCTTTAGAGAGCGCAGCTAAGCTTGATGAGGTGGCATCCCTTGCGCCCCCCGGGTGTGAGGGGCTTGTCTTTTTGCCGTATCTTGAAGGCGAACGCTCGCCAATTTTCAATGAAAACGCAGCAGGCGTGTTTTTTGGCATTACCTCACGCCATACAAAAGCGCATTTTGCAAGGGCTGTGCTTGAAGGGGTAGCGTTTGCCTTAAGGAGCATACTCGATGTTTACCGCGAACAAAGGCAGTTTGGCTATATGAAGCTTATAGGCGGCGGCGCCAAATCTGAGTTTTGGCTTCAGCTGATTGCGGATATATGCGGCATTGAGCTTAGAACCCTAAAAGGCGGCGCTGCTATAACCGCACTTGGCGCTGCGTTTGCTGCAGGGGTTGCTGTTGGCGTGTATAAAGACTTCGATGAAACAGCGGCGCTAATAAAAACAGATAAAGTCATTTCAAAAGCCCCTGAGGCAGGCATATATGAGCAAATGTATAACAAATATATAAGCCTTTATCCAAGCATAAAACATCTTTTTTAACTTTATTAACTCTGAGCTTTAACGGCAAAGCAGGTCTATACTCAGCAGTATGCAGCTGAGAAATTTACAAAATAAACGCTTGAAATATATGCAATTTATGGCATAATCAGCATATATGCGCATGTATTTTTGCTGTTAGAAAATGGAGGTTAGATGCTTGGAGCATACAGCTTGCGTAATTTTTAAAGGCCGTGAGGCGTATTTAGATGTTTTTGACGAAGAAAACCCCTCCTGTCTTAAACTCATACTCCGCCTTGCCTATGAAGCTTCGCACTGTATAAGCTTAGGCTATACGACATTTATTTGCACGCTTGGTTCAACTGTGGAGCTTTTGTTTGCTGAAGCAGTGCTTGACCTTAAGCGCGTTTATTCACAAAAGCCAATCCGCCTGTGCGTTATCCGCTGCCCTGTAAACGATTATTTAAGCAAGTCAGATTATTTAAGCCGCTATGAAAAGGTGCTTATAGAGGCTGAGTCTGTAAGCATAAGCGAGGCTTTAAGCGGAGCTGATTTTATAAAAAAAGCGGATAAATACATGCGCGAACAATCATCTTATATACTTGCTCTTAATGCACAAATCCGCCCTTATATTAAAGACACAAGCAAAACAGAAGTAGTAATTAACCTTAGAGAGTACTGCCCGAAGCGTCCGCCTGAGCTTACAATAGTAAAATGAAAGAGGCTGCCTATGCCAATGCGGGTTTTAATAGTTGATGGTGATAAAGAGTTCGTACATTTATTAAAACTTTTCATTAGCAAGTATGAGGAGCTAAAAGTAATAGGGGAGGCGTACACAGGCGCCTCAGCCTTAGAGATTTTAAAAAATGAGTTCGTTGACATACTTCTGCTTGAATTAGCGCTGCCTCAT
Source organism: Bacillota bacterium (assembly GCA_022707005.1). GTDB lineage: Bacteria > Bacillota > Clostridia > Christensenellales > CAG-138 > JAKJBL01. The sequence continues at coordinate 4,552 of JAKJBL010000063.1, forward strand.
ATAGACGGGCTCGAGTTATTAAAAACCATAAAGGAACTTGACTGCATAAAACCCGAGGTGTTTATACTTTCTGCTGTGAGCAATAACGCAATAATCCGCGATGCGCTTAGGCTTGGGGCTGCAGCGTATTATGTCAAGCCTTTTGATCTTGACTCTACCTTTGGCCATATTCTTTATTATATGAAGCTGCGTTTTGCAAAGCGCTGAAGCCATCATATAATCAGCTCAGCTTTTGCATTCTTACTTAAACTTTGCGCCTAAAGCAAAACAGCCCGAAGGCTGTTTTTTATATCTGGTGCTTAACCTGTTTCGTTTAGCGCTTCCTTGCCTTTATGCTGAATGCGCCCGCTAACCCGAGTATTGATACAATGCCGTACAAAAGCCCAAGAGAAGCTCCGCCTGTACGCGGCGCTTTCAAGGGGATAACTGCAGGCTCATAACTCGTTGGCACATAGTCATTATAGGTTGGCGGTATAACAGGCTTTTTGCAGGGCTTGTGATTATGGCGGCAGTGCTTATTGTGGCAGTTTTGTTCGTTATGCTCATTGTGGCAGTTTTGTCCGTTATGCCCATTGTTGCTGCCGTTGTTATGGCCTTTGCCATGGCAATTTCCGTTTTGGCCTGGCGGGTTTTCACCGGGCGGTTCTTTGCCTTGCTGTTCACCTTCGGGTTCATCTTCGGGTTCATCTTCCGGTTCGTCTTCGGGTTCATCTTCGGGTTCATCTTCGGGTTCGTCTTCCGGTTCAACTTCGGGTTCATCGGGTTCGGTTGGAGTGTCTGCGTGTTTATGGCCATTGCCTCCGCCGCCATGACCTTGGCCATTGCCTTTGCCGCCATTGCCTGCCAGAGCTGTTGTGCACAGCATAATAAAGGCAAGCATTAAGGCGGCTAAAGCAACCCATTTCCGCTTTCTCATTGTTTTTTACCCCTTTCTTATTTTGCTTTCCTGCTTGCCGCAAGCCTTAAGCTGCGGCTTTCTTAATGTATGCTTCATGCAATATAAAAATACGCGTACAGGCAGGCGCAAAAAAAAACAGCCCGAAGGCTGTTTAATAAGAAAGTGTTCTATTTGTTTTGTGTTAGCGCTTCCTTGCCTTTATGCTAAATGCGCCCGCTAACCCGAGTATTGCCGCAAAACCGTATAGGGCAACGCTGCCGCCTGTACGGGGCGCGCCTAAGGGTATGCGGTCAGGTGTTGTTGTGCCGGGGCCAAGGGGGATTTGGGTCTCGCCGCCTGTTTCGCCGCCTGTTTCGCCGCCGCCTTGGTTATCATCGCCGCCGGGGGTTGTAGGCTTTTTTTCAAGCTGTATTTCTACAGTTGAGTCCGCTTCGCCAAAGCTGACTGTTTTTGAGCCGCTTGCCGACTCGAACTCATCGTCTTCATACGAGCTTGAAAGAGTTTCACTTTCGCCTTTTTTAAGCGCTTTTGAAGTTTTTGTTTCGCTCCAGATTACTTTGCCGCCGAACGTATACTGGAATGTGACGGAGACCTTTTTTGTCTTAGGCAGTATTGTTACATTTTGATTTCCAAAAATAACAGATGAACCTTTGACATTATTATCGCCGCTTATAGTACCCTTAACAGTGCCTTCTTCAACTGACACATTTGTATTGCCATACATTGTGACTGAGCCTGTGCCGCCGCTTCCGCCATAAACACTGCCTTCAACTATTGCATCGTCTTTTATGGTGACATTTGTTGTACCATAAACAAGGGCGCTTCCGTTGATATTGCTTCCGCCGTATACATCTCCTGTAACTGTGCCACCTTCTACAATTACATTTGTTGTGCCATTGCCTGTTCCAGAAGAAGCATCATAATTGAAAATAGTAGCATCCTTACTACCGCCGTAAATTGCCGCAACTTCGCCGCCTGTCATTGTTACACTTGTATCAAGGTCACCATTTGGCAAAGCACCATTTTTCGAGCCGCCGTAAATTGTGTAGCCGCCGTTAATAACCCTGCCTCCGGATTCTAAGCCTGCACCCGCTTCTTCGGATTTTACGACAGTATCAGTTCCTGAAGCTTCGATGCTAAGCTTAGCCCATATACGGATTGTTTGACATTATTCTAAGGTAGTGGTTTGCTTCGCGAAGCACATGGTCAGCTAAAAGAGGAGGAATAATAGACTTAATTTTGCATCGAAGCAGCCCAGTTGCAATATCTACTTTGTATTGCTTAAGTTTTCGAGTTGCCTCTTTGCTTTCATTAAGGAGTTTTATTTGGGTGGCTTGTGTGCATTCGTCTTCTAACTCATTAAACTTTTCGGCTGCTGCTGCTGCGAGCGCTTTAAGCTCTTTTTCTGTCGGGTCAAGCATGCCGTCGAAAAATTCTGCGTGTTCAGCCATAATCATGTTCCAGAAGTTCACTTCGTCGCATGTGCTAAGTTCCGGCATCTGCATATTTACCAGACTCTCTAAAATGCTTAAGTAAAGCTCCGCTTCATGCGTATCGTGCTCAAGCATTTGGGGGTAGAGGGGTATGAAAATTTCGCATGCCGAGTCCTCTTCAATAAGCTCCTTCTGAAACTTTATTACTTCCTGAAGCAGCTTATAAGTACGTTTGTTGAGCGAGTCCGCTGCCTCAAAATAGTTTTCGTAGCTGTACCTCGGGTCGCATACAAGCTTAAGCTCCGCCTTTGTAATCTCCATGTCAAGGCTTGCGCCTGTTAATGCGGATGTCACTTCCTCAGCCTTTAAGGTATATGGGGTAACAAATTCATTAGACTTAAGCGCATTGTCTGAAATAAGGCAGTTTGAATAATGGACTGCTTCAGCAAGCAGCTTTTCCATGCTAAGCTTTAACTTTTTTGCCTTTGCAATATGCGAAGGTGCGGCAGGCTGCAAATTTGTTTCAATAAAAAACAAATGCTCCTTCATTATTCTTTGGAAGAATAGGTTTGTCTCAAAAGAAAGTTTACTGAACCTGTCTCGATTTACCATCAGGGCGTCCCTCCTGTGTTTTTCTTACAATCTATGGTCTGTAAAATAAAAACATGCGAAAAGACGCCGCCTAAATACGAGCAAAGCTAAAGCAGCAGGCTTGTTAAAAAAGCATGTCGCACTGCTTGACCTAAAGTCAGCTTATGCCTTTAGCGCTTGCTGGTTTTTGCTGCGCTTTTTTAAAGCTTAGAAATGTTGCTGCTGAAGCAGAAAACGCAAGTGCAGAAAGCACAAGAAAGCCGCTTCTAAGGCCAAAAAGACCGCTGACTATGCCCATGAGCGAAGGGCCTATTGCGCTGCCAAGGCTTGCAGAAGTCGCTAAAACGCTTGAGACTGTGCCTGTGTCGCCTAAAGACGAGCCAAGCATTAAGCCTGCGAGTATCGGATATATTGGGCCTGCTGCAGCGCCTGTAAGCGCATAAAGTATGAGCGTTAGCTGCGCGTTGCCAAAAGCAGCTATAAGCCCTACAAGCGCAGCGCTTATTGAAATTGCGTATATGAGTGTACGCCTCGTGTCAAGGCGGACTTTGCTAAAGATTAGGCGTGATACAGACATAAAAAGCCAAAATGCGGATATTGCGTAGGCGCCAAGCACAGGTTCTTTAAGCTCAAGGACATAAAACGAATCAATAAA
>JAKJBL010000064.1:0-5381 GCA_022707005.1 Bacillota bacterium
CAGTCTGCGCAGATAGAGCCGTGCTGCCCGGATACAACGACCTTGCAACAACAGACCCGGAAATCTCCTGTGAGTGGAATGATGAAAAGAACGAAGGTATTTCACCGACTTCAATTTCAAGAAACTCTCTGCGAAGTGTGTGGTGGAAGTGTCCTTGCGGTCACTCATGGAAAGCTCGTGTGCGCGACAGAACGATAGAAGGTCTGCGTTGCAGAACTTGTGAAAAAGAGTTCCACGATGCAGTACCGCAACTGCTCGTGATGTTGTATGCTGGGAGAAACGGCTTGAAAGTCCATGTAAATTCAGATAAGGAGATTGGCATTCCGCTGGAGGCGTATATCCCGGAGATTAGCCTTGCAATCGAATCGGGCGGTACAGCAAGCACGGACTTGATTAAGGATTACATATGCAATAAAAGAGGCATCAAATTAGTACGTGTTCCGCACAGAAAGAATGGGGACGAAGCCGTATATGCCCGTGAGATAAAGCAAGCGTTTCAAAAGGCTCATGTGTATATATCCTCAGACGAAAGAAAAGATGTTGACATCATACATAAAAAATTCTCCGCTTGGAGAACAAAAACAACGCCAACTATTGAAAATCGAGCTGATTCATAATATAATTAAACAATGTAATTGTGCGCAAGGCGCATTTTGTGGTTTACGCCACCTTACGCCACGCCTTACGCCACAGGGAACATTCTATTCGTAGATTTTTGTAGAGATTCGTGGAGTTTGCGGCAAGACGATGAGGAAGGAAGTAGAGTTTCGTATGGATATGTACTCTTTCGGAGGAACTGCTGCCGAAATCCCGACGATGAAGCCAAAACTTTAGGTTTGTGTTAACAATTAGTTTACTTTGAGTTGCTTAGCGGGTGCTGTATTATAATATAAGCCACCCATATCATTATTGAAATGAAGGGATACAAATGAAAAAAACATTTTCAATCGTACTTGCGCTGCTTTTTGTGCTTATGGCAGCTGCCTGCGCAAAAAGGGAAGAACCTGCAGATGCAATTGATTTAGGGCCGGTTGGCACTGCAACGCCTGCTATAACTCCTGAGTCTACAGTTACGCAGCCTGAACCAAGCGCACCTGTGCTTGAGGTTGAGCCAGCGCCTGAGCTTACAGAAGCCCCAAGCGAAACAGCTTCACCCAAGCCTTCAAGCTCCCCTAACCCTTCGGCTTCACCAAAGCCATCTGGCTCTCCAGACCCTTCCGCAACCCCTGAAGCAGGGAAAATGCCAAAGGATTATAAAGCTGCGCGCGAAATCAACAAAGATGTAATCGGCTGGATAAAAGTGCCGAACACGAATATCGACTATCCTATTCTTTACGATAAATCCGGCAAGTTCTTTTATGACAACCATGACATCTTTAAAGAAAAGACAGGCACGCCGGGCGCAGGCTCAATTTATACCTATTACGGGAGCTTGACCAGGAACACTGTTGTCACAGGCCACAACATACGCAAGGCAGGCACGATGTTCCACGGGCTCCATAAAGTGCAGGATAACAAATCCTCACTCAGCTCCCGCTCAAACCGTGTGTTCAGCATTCGGCTCTTTGGCTTTACTAAATGGGAAGTCTTCGCGCTTTACGAAACAAAGGACAACGAGCCTACGAGCACGCTTAAGTATAATATCAAGCACCTTTCGACTAAGGACAACTCAAACAGAAAAGAAATCGAAGAATGGATTGCGTACCAAAAGGGTCGCTCTGAAGTATCGCTTGATGTAAGCGTAACAGCGGATGATTTACTTATGACTCTTTTGACATGCGGCGATAATTATGATTACAGCGAAGCGCAGTCCCGCCTATATGTTTTCTTAAAAGCTGTTGAATAACGCTTTGTTAATAATTTTACTGGGCGCCTTTTATAGGCGTCCATTTTTGTTTATATAGAGTATTAAGTACCAGCAGAATATGATAAGATTTAACTCAAACGGAACTTTATAAAGCTTACTGCGTTTAGTGGTTAGAGAAGAACATTCAATAAAGGAGGCAAATATATGAAATTCAGTAAAAAATACAGGGTTTTAGCCCTTGCCCTGCTTGCGGTTTTACTATTCGCAGCAGGCTGCAGCAGTGCAAAAAGAAAAACCGCAGAGAGCGCGCCTAGAGCGCCGCAGGCAGCGCCAGCCCCAATGCCGGAAACGCCAGCAGAAGATAGAGGCGAAGCTGGCGGTGGCTGGGACAATTCTATGACCGAAGAAGTTAAAGGCGACATTAAGCCGGATTACGGCGGCCACAAAATAATAAGAACTGCAGGCTTGGGCCTTGAAACAAGAGAGTTTGACCGTGACCTTGCCTATATTAAGCAGAAGGTTGTTGATATGGGCGGATATGTCTCGGACTCTTACGTAAGCGGCAGAAAGCCCGTTAACTACAATGACCCGGGCAGGTATGCGGGCATATCAATCCGTATCCCACAGCAGCGCATGGAAGCGTTTTTAGCGGATGCGCGCGGAATTGCGACTGTAACATTCGAAAACTCCGGCGGTCAGGATATAACATCTGCGTATTTCGATACGGACTCGCGCTTAGAAATTTATAAAACACAGCGCGAACGCATCATGCTTCTGCTTGACAAGGCGGAAAATATGGAGGACATAATATCGCTTGAAACAGAGCTTTCAAGGCTTACTTATGAAATTGAGGGGCTTACGACTCAGCTTAAGCGCTGGGATGATTTAGTCGACTTTGCGACTGTGAGCATAGACTTAAACGAAATTCCGCCTGCTGTTGCAATTGCGAGCAATGATGATTTTGGCACCCGTGTAAATGAAGGGCTCAAAGAAACGTTAAGCGCAATTGCAGTATTTGGCGAAAACCTGCTCGTGTTTATAATTATCATTTCGCCCGTGCTTGGCGTTTTGCTGGTTATTGGCGTAATCGTGTTCTTTATTGTAAGGCGTTCACGCAAAAAGCTCCGTGAAAAAATGGCAAATATGAAGCAGCAGGCGCCGCCCCAACAGTATGCCGGCGGCTACGGCTCTGCGCCCCTGCCGCCTATGGAGCAACCCCGGCAGGATGACCAAAAAAAGAGCGAATAAATAATTAATGGGGGCGGATGGTATCCGCCCCTGCGTAATTATATGGGTATTAACTGTTCTAATAAACCGGCAACCATGTTTTTAAAACCTTCTATTTTATGAATTGGTTATAGCTGACAATGTAGGGGCGGAAATCTTCCGCCCGTTTGCATCTATTTTTCTGTTTCTACTGTGAAGCTGCTGCCATCAAGGCGGATATGCACAAGCCCTGACTCATCTGTTCTGTAGTAGGGAATCTTTGCTCTTTTAAGCGCAGAAATTATTTCTTTATGCGGGTGCCCATAGTCATTGTTTGCGCCAAGGCTTATAATTGCTACTTCCGGAGAAACTGCCTCAAGAAACGCAGCTGAAGTTGAGGAGCTTGAGCCATGGTGCCCTACTTTGAGCACAGTCGCCTTAAAATATGCTTCGGGCAGTTCCATAAGTGCTGCGCGTTCTGCATACGCTTCCGCGTCTCCAGTTAAAAGCACGGATGTATCTCCAAAGCGAATATTGCAAATCACGCTCGCATCGTTTAAATTGTTGTATTTGACATCCGCCAGGGGCGAGAGCAGGCGGACTTCAACATTTTTATCCCACTTAATATAGGAAGCTTTTCCGCCGACTGCTTTTTTAACAGGGACTTTTCTTTTTTCGAGTTCATCGAGCAGATTTTCAAACATGCGCGTGTTGTTGACTGCATCTGGCATATAGTAGGCGCCTATTTTATAGTTTGCGACAACCTTCTGCATGCCTCCTATATGGTCCGCATGAGGGTGGCTCCCTATAACAACATCGAGCTTTTTAACGCCTTGAACCTGTAAGAAGGCATCTATGATTTTAAACGCGCCGCTCTCTCCTGCATCTACAAGCATGGTTGCGCCCGAAGGGCCTTTTATAAAGATGCTGTCACCCTGCCCTACATCAAGCACATAAACATCTAAATATTCTTCTTTTGCTGAAACTGCCTCAGGTGAAGGCGAAGGCGAAGACAAAGGCGAAAGAATTTCTGCTGGCGCGGCAGTTTCGGGCTGCTCCTCCATAAAATAATCAAGCGCAAGAATTAGCAAAGCTACAAGCAGCAGCGCTATAACAGCACGCGCTTTTTTGTTTAGAAAAGGTTTCTTTTTTGCCATATACTGTAGCCCTTCCTGTCTGTTCCACTATATATTGTGTTTAGTATACAACATACAGGCAAGCCATGCAAAGCAATAGGCAAATTATGTGCATTTTCGTATGCTAAAACCCGCTGCTACCAGGTATTTGGTATAAGGTGGAGCATATCGTCCTCATTATTAACATCAGTAAAGGCTTCGGGCACTTTGCCAACGATTATATGTTCTGCTATTGGTACTTCTACCCGAGTGCTTACAACCTGCACATCAGAAGGCAGCACAACAGTAATTTCCGCAGCAAGTCTTAATATAACGCGATGGAGCGTCTGGTTTATGCCAGCAGTTCTAAACTCGCTAGTAAAAGCGGCATTAACAGCGCTTTCCGGATAGAATGTCAAATGTATTGAGGGGCCGTAGCCGGAGAGAAGGGGTACGCTCGAAATGCTGCCAATAGGCAGCTCTATGCCCTGCTCGCCTAATGAAGTCAGGCGTGCCTGCGCGGTTTTAGCGCAGCGGGAGCTAAAGCGTGTAAGCTCAAGGTTTTTAAGTTCTATATAAAAGACCTGGTCGTCTGTTTTTAAAATATCCACAAAAGAAGTAGTTGCATATTCCTCAAGGCAGCATAAAACAACCTCATGCATTTCATCCGAAGCTGCTGACTGCACGCGGGTTTTTGCAAGCTGCAAAAGCGCGGGCCGAAGCTGCGCGTTTAAAAACGCGTAAGAAAAAGCTGCTGCAAGCACAACGGCTAAAAGCGTAAAGAGCAATAGCCGCGGTTTGCGGTGCGGGCGCACCCGTTTTTTAAGCTCCATTTTTTATTATATGCTTCATGCTGAGCGGGTGTGACCTTAAGATGCGCAAGCAATAGCAACAGCCATTAAAAGAAGACTTAAGACGCGGAAACCTGCACTAAATAAATAAGCCCAGCCTTGTTATTAAACTGGTAGTTCTGGGTATGCTCTAAGCGGGAAAAAGTTTTGTCGAATAAATGTTTACGGCATAAGGCTTTTAGCAGCATTGAAAAGGAGTGAAAGCAGGATGAGGGCGACTGAGAAAAGGTTTATTTCGCTCATACTCGCAGCACTGTTGGTAATAGGGGCAGCACCCGTAGCTGGCTTTGCAGCAGAGGAGGAGCCGTGTATAGAGCCTGCAATTACTCAAAACGAGCAAGAATCCGCTGCACAGGGCGCAGACCCAGCGCAGCAGGTGTTTATAGACTCAAACGAAGATAA
>JAKJBL010000064.1:5403-7644 GCA_022707005.1 Bacillota bacterium
TGATTTAGAGAATGGGGAAGAAAACCCGGAGCCGCAAGAAGACCCTGCGCAGCAGGATGAACAGCAGGAACAGCCGCCTGCACTGCCTGCGCATGTGCAAAGCTACGAAGCGCTTGCGCTTTTTGAACGCCTTATGGCTTGCGAAACATTGGATGAAATAGACGCAGTTTTTGGCGAATATGACGAGGATGCGCTAAACGCGCTTATGGCGGAGTTAACGCCTGAGCAGCAGGAAGCAGTGCATGCGCATATTGGGGGACTTGCAGAAATACCCCTTGCGCCGGGCGAAGAATTTATCCCTCCAGTAGATTTTACAAAAGCCGCTCCTTTTCTGCCCCCTGTAAAAGGTGAAGCTATGCGGGGCTTACGCAGTATGCTCAACAGCGAGCCTGACCCTAAAGACGCGCTTAAGCTAAATAAAACCGCAAAGGCGAATGACGGCACATATACCGTTACGCTCGAAGCATATACCACAGGCAAAGTAACATCAACCACTACCAATATCCCAACTGATATTGTGCTTGTGCTTGACCAGTCGGGCTCTATGGCGCGGTGTATGGAGCATGGTCAAACTGTAGAGCATGGGCTAGGCACGTATTCTCAATTTGACGGTCCATATAGTATAGACGGAACGTATTATTTAAAGAATAATGACACTAAGTATACTCAGATATACTATTGCGATGGAACAAGCATAGATCATGAAACCTCAGGTAATAAGCATGTAGAGGGCTGGTATAGTAGTACAAATCATAATAAGGGTCAATATCTTAATACCCAACCTACTGAAATCTACATTCAAGATACATGCACGAGCGAGAGCCGGCTTGCAGCCCTAAAAACAGCGGCAAATGGTTTTGCGGTTGAAGTTGCTGCAAAGGCCAGTGCTAATGATGTTAACAACTGTATAGCAGTTGTGGGGTTTGCAGGCGCGGCTAGTAGTTCATACACCAATACAGGGCTGTTTGATGGCAGCAGTTTTACTAAATACGATTCAATTACCGATGACCAATATCAAGCCGCTTTGAAGAACATGAACACAAGCGAAGGCGTTGGCTCAGTAACCGCTTCTATAAATAATCTTGCTGCCTCAGGTGCAACAAGTACTGACCTTGGCGTTATAATGGCGAACAATATATTCGAGAATAATACCGTAGTCGGGGAGCGCAACCGTGTTGTCATTGTATTTACTGATGGCGTACCTACAACCCAGACAGCTTTTGATATGGGTGTTGCAAATAGCGCCATAACAGCTGCAGGCATCACAAAGAATACGCATAAAGCCACGGTTTACGCAATAGGCGTATTTAATGGCGCAGACCCAACTTCGGCAGGCAGTGCAAGCGGTACTACTGAAACAGAAAAAGCCAACTGGTTTATGCAGAACCTGTCCTCAAACAACGGCGTGGTGCAAACCCCGAGCTTCTATCTCTCTGCGAGCAATGCCGGTGCACTAAATAGTATATTCCAAGCAATCAGCAGCAATATAACCAGCCCCGATATTGAGCTAGGTGCAAGTACGCAAATTAGGGATACCATCTCCCCATATTTTAAACTTAAGGCAGATTCACTCAAGGCATATACAGTAGATTCCACAGGCGGGGAGAATTTTTCCGAAGATAGGGTTGAATTGAATTCTGCAACTACGGAAAAGGGATTACACTCACAGGCTTTGATTTTGACGCGAACTTTGTATCAACCACCGCAAAACCTAATACGACTGATGACTATGGTAGGAAGCTAATTCTCGAATTTGTTGTTGAGCGTGAAGCTGGGTTCATAGGCGGCAATGGAGTGCCCACAAATGCCGGCGCGGGTGTATATGAAAAGCCAACAGATACTAGCCCAATCAAGCCTTTCCCTGAGCCTAAGGTTAATGTGGAAATTAAGGATATTACGGTTACTGTAACCCCGCAGGATAAGTGTGTTTACTTAATGGATACCGTAACACAGGGACAGCTGCTCGTAGACGCAACAGCTGCTGTGGGTGCGGAAGATGAAGACCCGATATTGCTCAAGCTTGATGAGGAAAACTACGGCTTGGGTGAGTGGCAGTATGCGTATGCGAATATCAGTACTGCTTTGACTCTGACTAATGGTAGTTCGATACCTGAGGGCGACCTTACAAACCTGAAGGAAGATAAGGAATATAATATAAAAGTAACAGTTTCGCCTAATAGCGCGGATGACGCGAACAACGATAACGATGGTGAAGCGGCGGTAGAAAAAACCGGCTCAAAG
>JAKJBL010000064.1:7736-7980 GCA_022707005.1 Bacillota bacterium
TACTACTGGAAACACGACAGGCTACTTTGACGGCTTTACAAAGATCTGGTCAATTCAACCGGCAAATAGTTCGCTTGTTGGTTCCGCTCCTACGTTAACCCTTGAAATAGACAATACTGCGCTTATTACAGGCAGCGGTGCAGATACGACTGGCTTTGACCCAATTAAGGTTGGCATACATCCGTTGAAAATTAAGGTTAAAATCTTAGGTTCCGATATTACAGAATACTGCGCCATTACCAAA
>JAKJBL010000065.1 GCA_022707005.1 Bacillota bacterium
TCCCTTCTATTCTTGCTTCCATTCTTCATCACCGTAACCATTATACCTCGATTACGACGATTTCGGGAGTAGAACCACTAAACTGCGGGATAGCTGTAAATTGCCTGCTGCTTAGGCGCTTAGCCCCAAAGGTTGAGCGCTATTGATTTAATCTCCTTTTTGTCAGGGACATAATAGCTGCGCCCTTCTATGGTTTTGCACCTGCCGGGCAGCGTCATAAATTCGGCGTCTTTTAACGAAAGCTTTGAAAGAACGCTTCCTAATGATAGAATCTGCTCTATGTTGAGGTTTGTGCATACATATTTTGAAAGCGTGCCGTAAAGGGTCAAAAACGCCTCGCGGCCGCCAAGCTCCTGCACACGCGAAGCAAACGAGCGGATAAACGCCTGCTGCCGCGTTATTCTTCCAAGGTCGCTCCCCCCTGTTATGCCATGCCTTAGCCGCACAAAGGCAGCTGCACTTGCTCCGTTAAGCAGAATATTATCGCCTTTGCTGCCAAAGCCCGGGATGTCGTATTCGAGGGTTAAAGGCACGCCGCCTACTGCATCCGCAAATTTTGGGATTCCATCCATATCGAGGCTCGCATAATAATTTAAGCTCACATCGGACTTTAGCCCGTCAAACAAAAGCCGCTCAAGGGATTTAAGCATGTTTTCATAGCCTTTTTGCGTAGGTCCGCCACCATAGGCAAGGCTTGCGTTTATTCTATTATACTGGCTTGCGAGCTTTCGGCCGCTTTTATCGAGCTTATCAATAAGAGCGCGCGTATCGCGCGGTATGCTCAGCACAGTGCATGAAGGCGCCTTAAGGTCAAGAACAAGCAATGCAATCATATCGCTTCTGTAACCCCTGCCTGCCTTTTCCCGCGCTGTATCACTATCAAGCCCCAAAAGCACGAGGTTTAGCGTGCCCTCACCTGAGATATCCTGCTCAAGCTCATTAAGCGCAGGGCTTTCGCTTAGCTGCTCTTTTTCACGCTCTGCTGCCGCATTTATTATTTGCTGCTTTGGCTGCTCCGGCGCCTTAAACGCATCCTCCTTTTTTGCTGTGTTCAGGCTAAAGCGCGCAAACGCGCCAAACAGAAAAAGCAGCGCTGCAAGCATAAGTAAAACTGCATACGCGCCGCTGGCTTTTTTTATTCTAAACCCTTTCATCTTTTGCCTCCTTTTTTAACTTTGCTTAGTGTGTGTGAAACATGCCTAAATCATGTTCAAGAATACACAAGCATACTTGCGAATACATTCTTATATAGCTTAGGAGTAAAGGGGCAGAAGAATGGAGCAAACAGAGGAAACAAACAGGGCAATTGTCTCAGGCTGCGTACAGCAGGCGCCATGCTTTAGCCATACGCTTTTTGGCGAGGCATTTTACACTTTCCCGCTTGCAGTCAAAAGACTTTCGGGCACTGTGGATGTGCTGCCGATAACAGTCGGAGAGCGTATTTTAAAGGAGCTCCCAAGCGAGGGCGACGAACTTTTAATTTATGGGCAGCTTCGCTCCTACAATATGAAATATGGCTGCTCAAGCCGCCTTTTTATAACCGTTTTTGCTCGAAATGTCAGCGAAAAGCCTGTAGACAGCCCCTGCTGCAACGAGATTTCGCTAATAGGCTATGTCTGCAAACCTCCTGTTTACAGAACAACCCCGTTCTCAAGGGAAATTACGGATGTAATGCTTGCGGTAAACCGCGCCTATCGAAAATCCGACTACCTGCCGATAATCGCCTGGGGCAGAAACGCCAGGTATTTAAGCAATATGTGTGTCGGCGACAAGCTTACTATCCACGGCCGCGCGCAAAGCCGCCAATACCAAAAAGCGCTCCCTGACGGAAGCGTTTTGGAGCGTGTTGCGTATGAAGTAAGCGCATTTTCTGTTGAAGGCGAATGATTATTCCTCGACTCTTATAAGGCTCTCTACCTCAAGAGTGCACTCAAGCAAATCTATTTCACGAAGCGCGCTTTGCACAGCCTTCTCGCGCGCTTTATGCGTTACAAAAGTTATCCACGCAAGCTGACCGCCCTCGCTGTTATCCTGCTGCGCAAACTGAAGCACGGATTTTAGCGAGACATTATGCTTTGCAAATACGCCGGATATAAGCGAGAGCACCCCCGGCTTATCGTTGACTTTAGTGCGTATGCAATATATGCTCTCCCAGTCGGTTACAAGATGGGTGTCCTTATCCATATCAGGAATATTGCGGAAGGTGTTGTGACGATGCCTGCCTTCGTTATGGCATGCGTAAATTATATCACTTACAACAGATGAGGCAGTTGGCAGCTGGCCTGCGCCTTTTCCGTAGAGCATAATATCGCCGACAGCGTTTCCTGTAATAAACACCGCGTTGTAGGAGCCGCGGATTGCGGCAAGCGGGTGAGTTTTTGGCAGCATCGTCGGGTGGACGCGCACCTCTACAAGCGCCCCCGGCGCCTTTTTGCCAATTGCAAGAAGCTTTATTTCATAGCCCAGCTGGCGCGCAGCTTCAAAATCAGATGTGCTGAGGCTGCTTATTCCCTCACGGTAAACCGCATCAACAGGAATATGCGTGTGAAACGCGAGCGAGGATAAAATAGAAAGCTTGTATGTTGCGTCAAACCCCTCAATGTCCGAAGCAGGGTCTGCTTCTGCGTAACCGCGGCTTTGCGCCTCTAAGAGCGCTTCTTCAAAGCTCATGCCTTTCTCGCTCATGCGCGTTAAAATAAAATTCGTTGTACCGTTTATAATCCCCATAAGGCGCGTTATATTGTTTGCCTGGAGCGAATCTGTAAGGGTTCTTAAAAGCGGAATGCCGCCGCCTACAGTAGCCTCTATATAAAGGCCTGCGCCGCTGTCCCTCGCCTGTTGTTCAAATGTATGCCAATGCTTGCTTATGACCTCTTTATTAGCTGTAACAACGCTTTTTTTTGCGCTAAGCGCGCTAAGAATATATGTTCGGCTAGGTTCAACCCCGCCCATGCACTCAACTACAACGCTTATTGAGGGGTCGTCTAAGATATCCTCTATTTTAAGAGTAAAGAGCGACCTGTCTGCAAGCTGAAGCCGCGCAGCTTTTTGTATGTCTCTTACGAGAATGCGCTTAACGCAAATAGAAAGCCCTTCGCGGTGCTCTATATCTATAGAGTTTTCTAAAAGCAGCTTATAAACGCCTGTGCCTACTGTGCCAAAGCCAAGAAGCGCAATATTTATTTGTTTCATCTTTCCTCCTGTAGTTGGGCGGAGTTCATTTTATAGAGCATGGCAAGCCCGCTTAAAGTAAGCGTAGGGTTCAGGATGTCGATACAATCCGTCTCCGAGGCTATAAGCTCGCCCATTCCGCCTGTTCCTATAACGAGGCAGGGTCTGTTAAGCTCGTCCTTCGCCTTTTTTACAAGATATTCGAGCTGCCCCACATAGCCGTAAAGAATGCCTGATTGAATGCAGTGAGCCGTATTTGTGCCTATAACGCGCTCAGGCTTAATGTATTCAACCTTTGGCAGCATTGCCGTGCTTTCAATAAGTGCGTTTGTGCTTATTTTAAAGCCCGGGCAAATCATCCCGCCAAGGAAAGTATCCTCTGTAAGCACGCCAAAGGTTGTGGCAGTGCCAAAATCAACAGTTATGCAGCAGCCGCCATATAAACCGCGGCTTGCAACCGCATTGCAGATGCGGTCAGACCCAAGCTCCTGCGGATAGTCATAAAGGAACTTTAAGCCTGTGTTCATGCTGTGCCTGACCTGCATAGGCTCAAGCCCTGGGAAGTAAATAGCGCACATGTGCTCAATTGTATAGTTCATAGAAGGTACGACTGAAGAAAATATAATTCCGCTTATATCTTTAGGCGTATATCCTAAATGTACGAGAAAAGTCCAAATCTGGATGCCGTATTCGTCTGCAGTCCTGTTGCGGTCTGTCGCAAGCCGCCACGAATGGCAGAGCTTAACATCCTTAAAAAGCCCTGTTTTTATGTTGTTGTTGCCTATATCCATTGCTAAAAGCATAGTAAACTCCTTTTTAGCCTGCCTCGCGTTTTTCAAAATGGAGCAGCGCCCTGCCTACAGCAGTACATATAAGTACCGCAAACCCTGCTTCAAGCAGCCCGTTTAGCGTAACTATGCCTAAGAGCACATTAAGCACCTGCCGGCTTGTAAAGTTTGCGCCAAGACCGAGGATTGCGCCTGTTTCGTTAAACGCAAACAAATACAGACCGCCAAGCACAAGCACAGTATTTGTAAGTGACCCGACAAACGCAGCAGTGCCCATTGCGAGAGTCTCGCTCTTTTTTTGAAGCCCCTTGTAAACAAGCGCGGAAAACACTCCAACGCAAATACGCGGCAGGAATATTATGCTCAGGATAAGAAACAAATTGTAGGCTGCAAAGCCGCTGTTTGTGCCAAGCACAATTGCAGCAATAGCGTCAGGCCGTGTAAAGCAGGCAATAAGGCTTGTTAGACCGAAAAAGAAGCCGAGAAGAGCGCCGCCCTTAAGCCCGAAGCGGTAAGCGCCGACTATTACGGGTATATGCACTGTTGTAATTGCAGCAATCGGGAGGGTTATAAACCCAAGCGGCGTTAAGCCAAGCAGAAAAATCATGCCTGTAAAGAGCGCATAAAGCACGAGCGCGCGAGTGGAGACTCTTTGCATATATTTCCGCCTCCTAAAAATAATCATCGCCATTATAGCAGTTCTGAGCCTGTTTCGCAATAAAACACGACTATTCGCTTTTATATGCACCATTTACGCAAAACGCGTCACGTGCTACAATAAGATAGAAGAAATATGCAATAAGGCGGGCTGGGCATTGATTGTGCTGGGCATAGACCCTGGCTATGCGATTTTGGGCTATGGCGTAATAGAAGTTTTAAGCACAGGCCTTAGTGTTGTTGACTATGGCATAATTGAAACAAGCGCGCATTCGAGCTTCCCGCAAAGGCTTGAGCGCCTGTATTCGGGCACTGCCCTGCTCATAGAAAAATACAGACCGTCGCAGGTTGCGTTTGAGGAGCTTTTCTTCAGGCGCAATGTAACAACCGCAATTCAGGTTGGCGCAGGCAGAGGCGTCGCAATTTTATCAGCGCAGCAGAGCGGTTTGCCGCTTTATGAATATACCCCCATGCAGATTAAACTTGCAGTTACTGGCAACGGGCATGCAGATAAACATCAGGTGCAGCACATGGTTCGCGCCCTGCTCCGCCTTAATGATTTCCCAAGACCGGATGACGCTGCAGACGGTCTTGCAGTTGCAATTTGCCACAGCCATACAACCGGCCCTGTGAGGGAGGAATACCGCATAAAATAAGGCTGCATAAAAAGCTTATTCGGAGGTCGAATGTACGCGCATATACGCGGTGAAGTAATCGAAATAGCGGCTGAACGCGCAGTAATAGAAGCTTACGGAGTTGGCTATGAGCTCCTTTGCAGCAGCAAAACCTTAAGCGCGCTTAAAAAGGGCAAAGAGGCAATGCTCTTTGCGCATTTGCATACTGCTGAAGGGCTGCAGGCGCTTTACGGGTTTATTGATGAAGCTGAGCGCACTATGTTCAGGCGGCTTATTACTGTAACAAGGGTCGGCCCAAAGCTTGCGCTCTCAGTGCTTTCAACGCTTACGCCTTCTGAAGCAGCTGAAGCAATAATAACCGAAAACGCAGCCTCTTTAGAGCGGGTGCCCGGCTTGGGCAAAAAGACGGCGCAGCGGCTGCTGCTTGAGCTTAAAGAAAAGGTTGGCGAATACGCAACAATAGCAGGCGCTGCCGGAGATATACCCATGGATGTGCGCACACAGGCAGTTTCAGCGCTTATTGGCTTAGGCTATGACGCTGCCTCAGCTACAAAAGCTGTTATGGCAGTTAAAACGCAGGCCTCAATTGAAGAGCTTATAACGCTTGCGCTGCGCACACTCGCAAAAACATAAGCTTAAAGACCAGGAAGGAATGCTCTGTGGAAGAACGCCTTTTGACCTCCTCGCTTAGAGCTGAGGATATGCAAACCGAATACAGCCTCAGACCGCGCTTTTTAAACGAATATATCGGTCAGCACGATGTTAAGGAGCACATGCGCATTTATATTCAGGCAGCGCTAAGCCGCAATGATGTATTAGACCACGCTCTGCTCTTTGGCCCTCCGGGGCTTGGCAAAACAACGCTTGCTGCAATCATTGCAAATGAGATGGGCGGCAATTTCAGGGTTACTTCAGGCCCCGCAATAACACATGCGGGCGACCTAGCCGCAATACTTACAAACCTTGCACAAGGGGATGTGCTCTTTATTGACGAAATCCACCGCCTTAACGCAAATGTTGAAGAAGTGCTCTACCCTGCAATGGAGGATTTCGCGCTCGATATTATTATTGGCAAAGGCCCGGGCGCACGCAGCATAAGGCTCGAGCTCCCGCGCTTTACGCTTGTTGGAGCGACAACGCGCATGGGGCTTTTGACATCCCCGCTTCGCGACCGCTTTGGCATAAAAGAACAGCTTGCAAGCTACAGTGCGGAGGATTTATGCACGATAATAACAAGAAGCGCAAATATTCTCGGAATTGAGCTTGTTCAAGAAGGCGCTGAAGAAATCGCAAAGCGAAGCCGCGGCACCCCAAGAATAGCGAACAGGCTCTTAAGGCGCGTGCGCGACTTTGCACAGGTTTGCGGAAGCGGAGTTGTTGACCTTCCCTCTGCTTCGCAGGGGCTTAAGATGCTTGGCATTGATGAGCTTGGGCTTGACCCTATGGACAGGCGCATGCTCCACACAATGATTGATAAATTCTTAGGTAGACCTGTAGGTCTTGATACGCTTGCAGCAGCAACAGGCGAAGATGCAGCCACAATTGAGGATGTATATGAGCCCTTCCTGCTCCAGCTTGGGTTTTTAGCACGCACACCGCGCGGGCGCATAGTCCTGCCTGCTGCATATTCGCACCTTGGGTATGAAGCGCCTGCAGATGCACAGCGCCCGATTATGCAGGAGCGCTTGGAAATATAATCTTATATGGAGGGCATGATTTATGGCAAGAAGGCAGGAGCTTGAAAAGCAGGTTGCCGAACTGCAGGCAAGAGTTGAAGCGCTTGGTGCCCAGCTTGAAACCTATAGAGCAAGGGAAGGTGCGATTGTCGAGGCGCTCACTCAGGCGCAGGATGCTGCCTCAAGGCGCCTTGAAGATGCTGCCATGCAGGCTCAAAAGCAGCTTCAGGACGCACAAAAGCAAAGCGAGGCGCTCCTGCAGGATGCAAGAGAAAAGGCGGAGCAGGAACATATCAAGGCAGCAGCAATTGTTGAAGCAGCGCAGCAGGAAGCAGAGCGCAGGCTCTTAAAGGCTGATGAAGCGAAGCAGGCGCTTGATGAAAAACTCGACAGTCTTAATGCTGCGCTTTTTGAAACAGCATCAGAGGCTGCAAAAGAGGCAGAGCGCTTTTCGCTTTTTATGGAGTCGCTCCAGCATCAAAAGCAGCAGCTTAAAGAACAGCAAGAGCAATATGAAACGCCGCGCGCGCTTATGCAGGGCATATACCAGCTGCAGGGCAGGGATGCGCCCTATGAGAGCCTGTCCCACCATATAGACGACATGCCCTCGCCCGAGCATCTTGAGGAGCCAAGCAGCGAGCAAAGTGCTCAAGTTCAAATTAAAGAGGAAGAGCCAGCAGCTGCTCCTAAAGAAGCGCAAAAAGAGCAGGCGCCTTCGGACGAAAGGCTTTGGACTGTTGACGAAGTTATGGAAGGCATAAAAGACGAAAATAAAAAAGATAAAGTTATAGAGGCAGACGACGAGCTTGACCTTGACAGCCTGCTTGATGAAATTCTAAGCGAATAATTAATTTTTAATATACAAGGAGCACAAATGACAAACAGCGGCCAGGAATTTGTACAGCATATAGCAAAGCGCGCAGAGGATTTCCCAAAATGGTATACGGATGTAATACTTAAAACCGACATGGTCGACTATTCCGATGTAAGAGGCTGTATGGTAATAAAACCCT
>JAKJBL010000066.1:0-4908 GCA_022707005.1 Bacillota bacterium
TTATATAAGTTCCAATTACACATAGCCAAATAAGCTGTTGCTTAAGAGGCATGCCTGAACAAGAAGAAAGAATGCTGTCCAGTTTTTCAAGCTGCTCTGAAACTTCCTTAGTTACCCTGTTATAAATACGAGTTTTTTCTTCGACTGCTGCTTTATGCTCCTTAAGTTCAAGTTCTGCCGCCAATAAATCATTATTTTTTGCCAAGTGTTCGCCCGTTTTCTTTAGATCTATGAGAATGCGGTTAATCTCTGAAATATCCTCAAGCCATAGAGCATACCCGCCTTTAACAGCAGCACTTCTAAGCCTTGTGTTTTCATAAAGCTCAATAGGCGCAAAGACTGCTTTTCGCATTATGTCCTCGGGTATGTAAGGAGCTATATTTGCTTTATATCGCAGGCGATAATCCTTATCAACGATTTGGGTCGCCAAGCCTGAGGCATAAAACAGTTCCTCATATTTTGTGTTCGAGCGGATAAGACCCACCTGAATGCAGCTTTCAAGAATAGCCATAATTAACAGGCAGAATACAATTGTCATATCCCCTGCTAACGCGTGGACAATCGGAACCCTAACGGCATAAAGAATCGCATAAATTATATAAACTGCAAGCGGAACAAAAGGCAGCCAAAGAATCTTTCTCCCACGTGGCGCGCGGCACTTCGCAATTAAGACAATTAGGGTTGCTGTGGCAAATATAAGCTCCCATGCAAATATAATCCTATAGCCGATTGCATATTGGTAATTAAGCCTAAGCCAAGTGTCACCCTCAGCAAAAATGAAAACCTTGTGGTGCAGATTGTTTGTAAGCACAAGCCCTATGAGAAAAACTGCTGGCAAATATAAAAGAGACAACCATTTAGAAGGCCTGTATTCGTCTGTTTTACCTAAATACAGCGCTACAAACAAACCTGAAAGAGGGATTAGAATCATCGGTATATAATAGGTATACCATAGGAAGTTTAATAAATCCAGGCAGTCGATAGCAAATAGATAGCGCATGGTGCGCGCAAGCTGCCAGTATATCATAAGCGCAGAAATAAATAAAAGGTGGAGCAGAACCCGTTTTTGCAAAATGCGATGGTATACGGAAAAAGACCATGCTATGATAAGGCCAAAATATACAAGCGCACGCAAATATCCGGCAAGCCGGCTTACCAAAGGCTGCGGGCTAACTTTGTATATATTCCCAAGGATTGCCCCTATAAATACAACGGATATGACAAAAAACCAAATATGGAAGGTTTTCTTTCTTCGTATGCCGTTCAACTCGCCTTCCTTAGCTCTGATACAGTTCTTTTTATTGTTAACAGAATAGCATAAAATATAGGGTTTATCAATGTGATGGCAGCTACACAAAAAGCATCGGCAAACCGAATAAATTAAAGGTTAATAACCAACCCAAACTGCAAGCTTCACTGCTATTCCATACCAATAACGTTCGCGCACAGCTTTAAGAATTTCATATTCCTTTATGGTGTCTTCATAAGACAAAGCCTTCATTAGTTTTATAACTTCTCCATCGCCATATTTATAAACATCAGAAAAATATCCTGTGCCAACCAACTTATCCAACAGCTAAAATCAACTCCTGAAAAATCAAAATCGTTCATTACTGCGCCGAAATTTCGGGACATATTTCAGCTTATTAAATAAATGGATTTTGTGTTCTATATGATAAGAAAGATCTAAGACAGGTTTTGATTGGTATGCTTTTAAGCTAATAGCGCTTTTTAAGATGAAAATGCGATGTGCAGCTGCAACACCGCCTGTCTCAGGATTGCTGTGCATAGCTTATTGCAGGCTGTGTACGCTTACAGCCAATTAGAATATTATCACAATAAAACAGGCAGTTTTATTTGCCATAACATTTAAGAAAAGTCACACCAAGTATCACATTTAAGCAAAAATATCATCTAAATCGCTCATGAGACCAAAATGAGACCAAAATAAGACTGAAATGAGACCGACATGAGACCGACATGGCGATAATATCTGATATACTGTTTTACAAAGGAAAACCCGTATTATATACATTTATAGCGTATTATATCAAAACTCATGCTGACATATATACTGAGGTTGATTAAAGGGCAAAAAAAGCAGTGGTTATAAAGGAGCAGAATGGACAAAGCAGCTTTGTTAAGGCGTATTAAAAGCACAGATGAAGAGGCGTTTCGCCGGCTTTTTAATCAATACAGCGAGCCTGTTTACAAAATGCTGCTTAAGCAGTGCAAAGACAGACAGCTTGCGCGAGAAGCGCTTAAGAGCACCTTTTTGCAGGTTCAGCAAACGCTTAAAAGCGAAGATGAAATAGACAGCACATATTTATGGCTCAGCGCATTGGCAAAAGCGCAGCTTGAAAAACACCTAATTGAAAAAAGCGACAGAGCCGCAGTCTTTGCGTCGCTTTTGGAAGCTCCATTAATAAAAGCGCAGGCAGCAGAAGCTGCAGAACCAAAAGCTAAGCAATGGCAGGAACCGGAACCTATACAACCGCCTGCAAGCGCTGATTTAAATCCGGCCTCTGTGCAGGCTATAAGGCTTTTGGCAAAAGAGCAGCCCCTGCCGAAAAAACGCAGCAGAGCAGGACGTGTATTTGTGTTAACTCTGCTTGGCGTACTTATACTTTGCGTGCTTTGGGTAATTGCAGGGCTTTTAATGGATATTCAGGTGCTGCCTGAAATTGACTTGGGTTATACATGGTTCAACACGCAAGTGTTCTCCTTGTTTTAACAACAGAGGCGTATATGAATGAAACTGCAAAGTTGGATAAAAGCATTCGCGCCTTAACTGTGCTTATGGCGCTGCTGCTGCTTATTATGGGGGCGCTGCTTTTAACGCGCGACCATTGGAAGGCAGAGCTTCAGGCAGCGGCTTCAAAAGAAGTTGTAGAGGCAATAAAAAGCGGAAACACTGTTATTTCGCTTACAACGCTTCCTCCTGAAATCGAAGGTGAAGAAGATGACCTTGAAGTGCTCCAAGGGCTTGAGGAAGTTTATGGGCACAGCCTGCTTGAGGATGTCCCGGAAGCTACGGACAGGCTCATTGGCATGGCAACGCTCGAGATCAAAAAAATCGACCTTTTGCTGCCGGTTGTTGAAGGAACAGGGCGCATACAGCTGCGCTACGGGGCAGGCTGGCTTGTAACATCCGCCTTGCCCGGGCAGCCCGGCAACTGCGTAATCTTCGGCCACAGGATGCGCGCAAAAGGCAGGAAGTTCAACAGGCTTGACGAGCTGTTATCAGGCGACGAGGTTATTATTGCAGATGCTGAGGGAACTGTTTATACCTATATAGTAAATGAAACTGTTGAGGTTGAACCTGCGGATTTGTTTAAAGAGCTTTATAAAGGCGCAGAGGGGCGAAATTTATCTCTTGTAACATGTACGCCTGTTGGCGCAGGCAGCCGCCGGATGGTGGTAAGCTGTGAACTTGAACAATAAGGATTTATGCCGAAAGGACATAGAAGGGGTAATCCTATGAAAACTGTAAACAAGCTTTTGCTAAGCAAACAAACTATTGCACTGCTGCTCGCGCTTATTATGGGCTTTGGGCATATGATGCTTGCCTCCGCATCCGAAAATGTATTTGACGCGGATTTGGCAGGCAATATAATAAGCGGCACAGAGCAGGGCAATACGCAAGAAACGGGCGGTATAGAACAAGAGGGCGACCCTGAGCCAATACCTCCTGTTGAAACGGAAGAAGGAGAGCCTGAAACACAAACTCCCGACACGGCCGGTCCTCAAGGCGCTCCTCTTGACCCAATGCAAAACAAAGGGCTAATGGCAGCGCCTTTGGCAGCGCCTCTTGCGGGGGGGCTTTCAAACATCAGCATTAGCGCAACAGTAACTAAATACACATTTGTTCACAGTGAATCAACGCGCTTAGATGTTGAAATGTTGCTTATAAATGAAGCGTTAGGCGGCTTTTATAATGGGCTGCAAATCCCGATTACGCTCCCTACGTTTTTAGTTCCCAATAACCTTGACGGCGTCATACAAGACAGCCCGTACCTGACAAGTTATACATACGATGCGGCAACCGGGATTATAACATTTACAGTCGGCAATATAGCCGCAGGTGAAAACGTAGTTAACATGGGCTTCTTTGTAATGCTCACTGTTGATACAACAGGCTATGAAGGCGGCGGTACAGGCACTATAACAATTGGCAGCACAACTATTACAGTTAATGTAGGCGACACAGGCGGCTCCGGCACAGGCGATGACTCTTGGGTTACTAAAGGGCTCTTTAGCAACTACAAGCCTGGAGTTACTGCAGGTGAGGCTTATGTGGTTGAAGATAGAACAAAGCCTTTAGTATATTCGATTAATGCAAAAATCGATAAGTTTACTGCTGCGGAAATTGAAGACGGCCTGCACTCGCAGCTCCAATTATGCAAACCAAATGGCGATACCACAGGAGAGCTAAAAGACTTCATTATGCTGCTTGGCCCTACAGGAGTTGCAAAAGCTTATGGCGCTGACTTCCCTCAAGGCATTACAGCTGAACAATTTGGCAGCGGGTTCAAACTTATTTTTACAGGCGCAGAAATTGCAGGTTTGCCGGTAACTGCAGTACCTGAGGGCAGTGATAACTACCTTTACGGCCCTATTGAAAACCTTACTGTGCGCTATGCTGCCAAACTCACGAATACTTCATACAACGGCAGTATTAGCAACTCAGTCAGCCTTACAGTTGATAGCACTATAAAAGGTACTGATAGCACCGAGGTGCTCACATACGACACTTATGCGCTTTCCGTAAGAAAAGCAATAATTGAAGGAGAAGCGGAAAAATCCTCAATAGTAATTGACGAAAGCGATGCAACGCTTAAATTTCGCATTTCGCTCCAGCAGTTTGGCAACGGAATTGCAATCCACCCTGACGGCAAAGTGTTTGTA
>JAKJBL010000066.1:4974-7849 GCA_022707005.1 Bacillota bacterium
CTTCATCAAGCGGGCCATTCAAGCTTGAAAGCAGCGGCAACTCTGTAAAAGTTGTGAAAAACGAAACCGGCACAATACCGCAGGGCGTATATAACCTTGATTTTACAGTCAATGTTGACATGGATAAAATTTTACGCGGCACGCGCAGGGAAAACCGCTTATCTGATGATACTGTCGTATACATTTACCGCAAAGCAGAGCTAATTATAAAAAAGGCGTGGAGCGGTGATGGCAGCGGCATAAAGGGCAATGTAACCTTTGAGCTTCGCGATGGGAATACGGTTATAGCATCTGCAACTCTTGCTGAAGGCAGCGCAGAAGCAAGCATGAAATTCTCCCACGAAACGCCAAACCTTAAAAGCGGAACTCACACCTACTACCTTTACGAAACAGTTTCAGAGGCAAGCTCATATAGCAGCGCTATGCCAATCCCAATTACTATTACAAAGGGCACGGAAAATATCACGTTTGCATCGGGCGACAACCGAATGGAAGTAACAGCTTCGCTCGGCGCGTATGCAACAGCAAACTTCACCAATGAAAAAGACAGCGGCGTAGGCAGCCTTAAGTTTATTAAAAAAGGCAAGGACGGCAATAAACCTCCTGTGAATATTACAGGCGGCACGTTTGAGCTTTATAAAGTCGGGGCTCCAAGTGATACTCTCGTTCACTTAAAGCAAGCAGGCGGCGACTACGAATACGATGAGAATGGAACGCTTACAGCATTTACAGTTTCAATCACAGGCGGAGTGCTGATAAACAAGCTGCCATACGGCACTTACTATGTTAAAGAAGTCGCAGCGCCTGCAGGCTACACTATAAGCGGCAGCGGCAAAACAGGAAATGTCGAGCTTAAAAAGACGCAAAAAGACAAAACAGCCGAACTTACCAACACCCTGTTCAAGGGGAAAATCTCCATTATAAAAAAAGACCAGCAGGATAATACCATAGACGGAGTTGAGTTTACGCTCTATAAAAAGGAAAACAACAACTACCAGAAGATTCTAACCGGCACTACTGCAAACGGAGGGAAGTTAGAGTTCACAGAGCTTCTAAAAGGCGAGTACGCCCTGCAGGAAACCCAAAAGACGGGGTATTCGGGCTATTTTGAAAAAGTCAATTTTATAATAGACGAAAACGGCGAAGCAGCAGTTACTTCAGAAGTTGGGGTTGACGGCACAATTACAGGCAATACAAGCGGAAAGACAATAACTGTAACCTGGCTTAACAACAAGCTCTTTGGCAGCATAAAAATAATTAAGACAGATGCGCAAAGCGAAGGCGGCTCACCTACCTATTTAAAAGGCGCACAGTTTGCTCTATACGCATCCCAAAATGCAACAGAGCTTCTGCAAGGCCCTTTCACTACAGATGCAAATGGCGAGGTTGAGTTTACAAACCTGCCTTACGGCACATATTGGGTAAAAGAACTTAGCGCGCCTGAGGGCTATGTAGTAAATGTCAGCAACAACAGGCAGGCAGTTTTACAAGCTGCACTGCTTACACAAACTTGGGCAAACGCGCCTAAAAAGGGCGAAATCAAAGTCATTAAAAAAGATGCTGAAGCTGATGATAAACCCCTTGGCGGCGCTGTGTTTGAGCTTGTGAGCGATACAAGCGGAATTATACGCGAGCTTACGAGCAATGCGCAGGGGGAAATAACGTTTTCAGATTTGCCGGCAGGCAGCTATACCTTAAGGGAAAAGCAGGCTCCGGCAGGCTATATTAAAAGCGATGAGCAAAGAACTTTTGTAATAGGCGAGCAAAGCAATGCAAGCTTTGTATGGAAGCATACAGCAGAATATGCGAACACCCGCATAAAGAAGACTTTGCGCATAACCAAGGTTGATGAAAGCGGCGAAAAGCAGCAGGGCGCGAAGTTTAAGCTAACAGGTACGGATTTAGCAGGCAAAGCAATAACACAGGAAGCAACAACAGGCAGCGATGGAATTGCCGCATTTACCAACGTACCCTATGGCAGCTACACAATAACCGAGACTTTGGCGCCTGCAGGCTACGCGCTTCTTGCGCCTGTAAACGCAATTGTAAATGCCTCAAGCACAGGTGAAGTAATTGAACTTTCCGCTGTGAACAAGCCGTATGTGCTTAAAGTCAAAAAAACAGACAAAGGCACAGGTGGGCAGGCCTTAGCTTTAGCAGGAGCTGAGTTTAACATACTTGCAGGCAGCAGCTATGTTGTTGCTGACAAGCTTGCTGACGGCAGCTATAAATATACAGGCACATCTTCTTCACAAAGCGCTGCCACAAGCTTTATAACAGCAGGCGCAGAGGGCAGCTTTACAGTTACGCACCTGATTGCAAATACATATACTCTAAAAGAAACAGAGGCGCCCGAAGGGTATGTGCTTATTAACGAAACGCAAAACGTAACTATCGGCGGCACTACTGCGCTTTATGAGCGCACGTTTGGCGACAGCTTTAACGGCATGGTGACAGGCACACCCAAATAGCTCAATAAACCGGCAGGCTGTAAAGCTCGTCAATACTCATACCGAAACGTTCTTTAACAAGCTTACCGAAGTATTGAAGCGGCTTGTCATAAAAGGCGTCCCCTTCGGTATTAAAAGCATCGTTGAACATCCGGTTTACTATATCCTGATTGGGGTATTGTCCTTTATATTCCTTTGTGGCACAAGATAGGTCTCAGTCGCGTGGCTGTGCGCCAAGCTAATTATATGCGGCGCTTAAGCTGTTTTCAAGCTTCCCATCAAGCGCTTTTACGGATTTTGCGGGGTATGCCCGAGCCTTGCAGCCGGATTTACTTTTGCCAAAAGTCAGCCTAACAAAAGTTTCTTTAATGTATCGTCAGATACATTTTCTTTTGTTTTGTTTTGTTTAGTTTATATATGGCTGG
>JAKJBL010000067.1 GCA_022707005.1 Bacillota bacterium
CTTCTTTAGGAACGCCTAAAGCTTTTGCATCTAATTGTGCTTCTTCAGGTTTTAGCGCAGCCTCGTCTAAAGCTGAAGCATCAGGCAGGGGCATATCGCTGACAACTTGTTTTACAGGCGTTTGCGATTTTGCGCCCTCAGGCGCTTCTTTTAGCTTAGCGGTTTGTAAAGCATCAAAGGCTAATGCAGCTTTAACGCTTGTGCCGCCTGAATTTGGCGCATTTTCGGGCTCATAAGCATAAGTGAAAGCGCTCTCAAAAAGCGTCTTTAAGTTTTCGCCAAGCGTTGCGCCGTCTTTAAGCGAAGCGTATGCAGCATGGGCGGCTTCGTCAGCTTCTATGTGATTAGCCGCAAAAAAGACTGCCTCGCCTGTATTTAGCTTAACATCATTTATTAAATGCTCTGCTGTAATCAGCATTTTTTGCAAAGGCTCAACGCCCGCTTCCTTAAACGCCTCATACAGCGGATTGTTCTTAAAGTCTGTCTGCTTTTGCAAAGCTTTACCTTCTTGCGGCTTGGCAAAAACTAACCTGCATATAAGCGCCTCTGGCGTGCTCCTGCTTACTAAAAGCTCAACTTCATCGTTTACAACAAGAAGTTCTTCTGCAAGAAATTTTGCGCGAAACACATGCCCGCTGTCGCTTTTAAGCTCAATATAGTCACCGGCTATATTAAGCACAGTTGCAGAAAGGGTGTCACCCTCTTTTAACTGCAGCCCGCCCTCTGCAAGCTTAAGCTGTTCTAAATTATAATAAAACCCTGTGCCCTCAACCCGCATTTTGGACTCTTTCTCTTAAATAAATCAAACGCTTAAATCAACATGATGGAGACTTCCTGCCGTGCCGTTTTCCCTTAAAAATATTGAGGAAGAGCGCAGAACGCCGTTGCTCGTCATGCCGTCCTTAAAGTCAAACGCAGTATTGGTATCGTTTAAGTAAATTGCGCCTATGCCAACATCAGCAAGCTTTAGAAGGAGCATCTCCCCGCGTTCGTTTACTGTGAGCAGGCTTAAAAGCTCAAATACAGGGTCGCCTTCATCAATCCAGCCGTTGTTGTCAATGTCGTAGGCGCGAAGCTCGCTAAAGCCGTTGCCGCTATTAGGGCCGAAAAGCTCCGTACCATCGTTTATTTTACCGTCTTTATTTTTATCAAGCGCGAGAAACCCGCTCCCTGGGCCTGCAAAGGAAATACGCTCTGACTTGCCGTCTGCGTCTAAGTCGAAGTCATATTTTTCTTTAGTTAAGCTTGGAGCGCCGCCGTTAAAAGCAACAAGAAGCGGGTCTACGAGTTTTGCATCGCCAAGGCGCAGGCTCAGGCTGCTTGCTTCGTAATAGCTTCTTGAGAGCATGAACTCCATGTTAAACGAAATGCTTCTTCCATCCGCTGTTGTTACATTGCCCTCGGATGAAAAGCGGAGCGCCTCTGTTTCAACGTAGCTTTCGATTGAGTCAAACGCAATGCCCCAGCCAACACGGATATCTGCTGCAGGCTGACCTTGTGCCATTATGTTTTGGCTCAAGTTTTCGTCCTTTTGCTCCATGCTTGGGAGCCTTAGTTTAGTGCGTTTGCCTGTAAGCATAAAAATAAATGCTTCGAGAAGTGAAAACTTCAGCTCGTACTCATTTGGGCAGCTGCTCTTTTCTTTTAGCTTTGCGCTTTTATCCAAGCCGCTCAGCTGCTGCCGCATGTCGTCTTTTACGCTTAGCTCAAGAACTGCTGCGTCTTCTTCATCAAGTAAAGTCTGTGCAAGCTCCCTGCCTTCTTTGCCCCATGCTTCGAGGCGTTGATATGAAAAGCTTGTCTTTTCAAGATAGTGTTCGCTTTGAGAGTTAACGTTGTAGCTTTGAACCTTCATTTTAATTCCCTCCGTTGCAAGTTTTAGGCTCCTTCCTGCCTGCTTAGGAAGCGCTGATGGCCTTACTTTAGCATCCTGCTTTCTACGACCATATTCTATTTATCGATATATTTTCTCATTTAATTAATATAAGAAAGAAAAATGCCGATATATGATTTGAATAGAAGTTTGCAAAAATGCGGTTGAACCGCACGAAAGGGTGATTGAAATTACTACGGCAAGGCTTAATGAAGCCCAGTTGGATTTTTTGCGTGAACTTGAAAACATCGGCGCTGGCAACGCTGCAACTGCGCTCTCGTCAATCCTTGGCAGACCTGTTGCGCTTGAGGTGCCTGTTGCGCGAATTGTAGGCATAGCGCAAATGCCCGAAATCATGGAGGACGCAGAACGCCTCGTAACAGGGAGCATAGTTGGCATGAACGGAGACCTTGAAGGGCTTATACTGTTTATTCAAACTATTGAGGATGCGACAATGCTCTCAAATACCATGCTAAGGAGCGCAGGTGTCTTAGATGAGCAGGGCGATTTCCCCTCAGAGCTGCAAAAATCCGCTCTGCTTGAACTTTCGAATATTCTTTGCGGCGCGTATGTAAATGCAATAGCTGAGCTTGCAGCGCTTCGCATCAACTGCTCTGTGCCTGTGTTTACTATTGACATGGCAGGGGCTATAATGAATGTGCCTGCAGCAATGTACGGAATGTCAGGCGATGTGGCGCTGCTGCTTGAAACAGTGTTCTGTGAAAACAACCTTAATGCTGTGTCCCGTTTTTTCCTCATACCCGATATTCGTTCGCGCGATACGCTTATGAAAAAGATGGGAATAGCATAGTATGGCGAACACGATTATTGGTATTGCAGAAATGGCGCTTGCGCACTCACCCGACAGCCTGACTACGCTCGGGCTCGGTTCCTGCGTAGGCATTGCGCTCTATGACCGCACAAAGCGGCTTGGTGGGCTTTCGCATATACTTTTGCCAAAGGCGCCGGAGAACGGGAATGGGTTCCACCGCCCGAAATATGCGGATACGGCAATTAGCGAACTAGTGGAGCGGATGACTGGTGCAGGAGCGAACCGCAGCACTATAACGGCTAAGCTCGCAGGCGGCGCGCAAATGTTTGTATCGGAAGCTGTTGGCGATGTGCTTCAGGTAGGCAGGCGCAATGTGGAAATGTGCAGGGAAGTGCTCACTAAAATGCGCATTGCAATTATTGGCGAAGATATAGGCGGAAGCTCAGGGCGCACTATTGTTTTTGAGTGTGAGACAGGCCTTCTCAAAGTGCAGACAGCCTGGCCTGTTACTAATAAAACGCTGTAAGCGGCTTAACAATAAATTCTTAAATTTCGGAGGTTTATTTATATGAAGCGGGTGTTAGTTGTTGATGACGCGGCCTTTATGCGGATTTCAATTAAAAACACAATAACCAAGCATGGCTATGAAGTTTGCGGTGAGGCGGAAAACGGGGCAGTCGCGCTGCTTAGATATAAAGAGCTTAGCCCGGATATTGTTACAATGGATATTACAATGCCCGAAATGGACGGGCTTACTGGCTTAAAGCAAATTTTAAGCCATGACCCAAAGGCGAATGTGCTAATGGTTTCTGCAATGGGGCAGGAGAGCATGGTGCGCGAGGCTATAATGGCAGGCGCAAAGGGCTTCATTGTAAAGCCCTTCAAAGAAGATTCAATTATTAGCGCCCTAAACAGCATTGGCTAAAGCAGCGCTTATTAAGCAAGGGTAAAGCTATGAGGTATGTTTCATCAAATTGTCTGCGCGAAGGGCAGGTGCTTGCAAAGGACCTTGCCTTTGATTTAAAGCGCCCGCTCCTTAGGCGGGGCGTTTCCCTTTCGCCCTCACAAATTCAAAAAATCACAGAGCTTGGCATTCAGGGCGTATATATAAACGACAACCTTTCCGAAGACCTCGAAATCGCAAATGTCATAAGCGATGAGCTTAGGCACAGAGCCAAGCAGGAAGTGCGCACAATGCTTGTGGGCGCAAGCGTTGGTTTTGGCAAAAGCACGCGCTTTGTTAAAACAATAAAGCTTAAGAGCGTAATTTCAGACATTGTGAGCGAAATTATGACAAACCGCTCGACAATGGTCAACATGGTCGATATTAGAACTTATGACGACTATACGCTTAGCCACAGCATAAATGTAGCTGTGCTTTCTTGCGTGTTAGGAGTTGTGCTAAACCTCAACGCAATTATGCTTAATGAGCTTGCAATGGGCGCGCTTTTGCACGACATTGGCAAAGTTTTTATAGATAAAAAGATTATAAACAAGCCCGGCAAATTAACGCCCGATGAGCTTAAAGAAGCGCGCAGGCACAGCGCGCTCGGCCATGCCTACCTTGTGCCAAGCAAGGATATGCCCGAAAACTCAAAGCTTGTCGTGCTTTGCCACCACGAGCAGTTTAACGGCTGCGGCTACCCGCACGGGCTTGCAGGCGAGGATATTCACTTATACGGCAGAATTGCCTGTGTTGCGGATGTTTATGACGCGCTTGTATCAGAGCGGCCCTATCGCTCGCCAAAGCGCGCGTTCCTGCCATCTGATGCTGTCGAATATGTTATGGCAGGCTATAACTCGATGTTTGACCCTGAAATTGTAGATGCCTTTACAAAGCGCATTGCGCCCTACCCAATAGGCACATGCGTTAAGCTGAGCAACGGCGAAGTTGGCATAGTTGTTTTAAATTATGAGTTTGCATGCATGCGCCCAAAAATCCGCCTTATACGCGATAATAAGCCTACGGGCGAATACATTAACCTTGCACAAGACCACTCCACGCTAAATATAACAATTCAGGATGTAGTAAATATTTAAGCGCATTTAGTATTTAGTAACAGGTTCAGCACGTAAAAGCCGCAGTTTGCGGCTTTTAGCATATAGTTTTTGCTGCATACGGTTGTATGCTATACGCTTATTTTAGGCAATTAAAAAGCGGCTTGCGCCGCTTTATATGTTGCGTATCCGTTGTGGCTATGCGCTTACTGTAGAAGCTGCAGCACGCCCTGGGGGGCTGCGTTTGCCTGCGCCAACATTGCTGTTGCTGCCTGTACGAGGATGTTGTTCTTTGTGTAATTCGTCATCTCTTTCGCCATGTCAAGGTCGCGTATGCGGCTTTCTGCAGCTGAGAGGTTCTCCGCTGATGTGTCGAGGTTGTTAATCTTGTGCTGCAGGCGGTTTTGCAAAGCGCCAAGGCTTGCGCGCTGTGTTGAAACTGTGTTTATGGCAGTATCCACAGCTGTAATTGCAGCTGAAGCGTTAGTTTGTGTCTCAATTGCGCTGCTGTCTATTGCAAGCTCTTCTGCCTGCATGTCTCCAATTGTAATCGTGAGGGTGTCGCTTGCATTTGCGCCGGTTTGGATTATCGCAGCTGAAAAAGTGCCGTCGAGGAGAGCTTTGCCGTTGAACGCTGTCTTCGTTGCAACATCATCGATTTCTAACATTAGTGCTTGGAATTCCGCATCTAAGGCTCCGCGGTCAACTTCATCTTGGTTTGTGTCAGAGGCTGATTGTACGGCAAGCTCGCGCATACGCTGGAGAATTGAGTGAGTTTCAGTAAGCGCGCCTTCAGCAGTTTGCACTAACGAAATTGCGTCCTGGCTGTTTTTGGAAGCCATTGTCAGGCCGCGGATTTGCGCACGCATTTTCTCCGAAATAGCGAGGCCTGCCGCATCATCACCTGCGCGGTTGATGCGAACGCCTGAAGAAAGCTTTTCGGTTGCTGCTGCTGCATTGCCATTGTTTACTGTGTACTGCCTGAAGGTGTTAAGTGCCATTAAGTTGTTGTTGATACGCATTTTGTGTTCCTCCTTGATAATATAATCGGCATCCATGCCTAGTACGCATAAATAAGCGCTTTGCCGCAGGCGCCTTGCAGGTATACGCTAATTTTTACGTCTGCTAAATATATCGACTAAAAAGTTTTGGACTTTAGCTTAATGGCAAAATAATTTATATAAACTTTACAAGCATAGCCCCAAAACATTAAAAAGAGTTGAATATATGCATGCGGATGTATACAATAAACATGGAAGATTATGTCCTCTATTGGCGATATACAGTGTAATTTAGTGGTTTAGCCGCAATAAAAGGCGACGCTCTGTCTAAAATACTTTAGGTTTAGGTGAAGACTTTGCCGGATTTTCTTAAAAAAACTACGGACAGGCTTTTTGCATATTTTAAGGCGCTCGAAAAGGGGCAGAAAGCGCGCTTCTTTGTGCTGTTTACCCTTTTTATTGTTCTGCTTATAGCTGCCTCAGTTTTGTTTAACCAAAAATCATATACTGTGCTTTATAGCGGTATGGATACTGGCGATGCCGGCGAGGTTTTAAGCAAACTTTCCGAAATGGGCGTTGCTTCAAAAGCGCAGGGCAATGATACGATTTTAGTAGAGAGCAGCCAGGCGGATAGCGTCAGAATGCAGCTTGCTGCAGAAGGCTACCCGAAAAGCGGCTTTAACTTCGATATATTTAAGTCAGCATCAGGTCTTGGTGCAACTGATATGGAAAAGCGCGTCTATTATCAGTTCCAGCTTCAAGAAAACTTAAGCAAGGTAATCCGCAAGCTTGATAAAGTCGAAGACGCAGTTGTAAATATTTCACTTGCAAAAGAAAGCGCGTTTGTGCTATCAAGCGACGAAAAGCCCGCAAGCGCTGCCGTGCTTTTAAAGCTTAAAAGCGGAGCTGTAATTTCAAGCGGCGAAGTGCGCGCAATAGCAGAGCTTGTTTCAAAAAGCGTATCAGGGCTTAATGTAGACGATGTGCGCATTATAGATTCAAACATGACTCTATATACATCTGTGCGCTCAGAAGAATACGAAGCAGTAGGCACGCAGTTTGAGCTGCAGCAAAGCATAAAAACGAGCCTGCAGCGCCAGCTTATAAACCTGCTTGCGCCGGTGTTTGGCAGCGGGAATGTGCTTGCAGAGGTCAATGTGCTGCTCAACTTCGATAAGCAGCAAACTGAAACAGTCGAATTCAGCCCGCCAATAGCAGGCAGCGAGCAGGGGCTTGCCGTAAGCATTCAGGAGCTTGCAGAAACTATTCGCGGAAGTTCTGCTTCAGGCGTGCCAGGGCTTGATTCAAGCGGCGGCACATCAATTACTACAACCTACCCTGAGCTTGAAGACGAAGCGTCTGTGTATAAAAAGGTGAGCCGTGAGGCTAACCTTGAGCTTAACGAAACGCGCACCCAAATTACAAACAGCCAGGGGCAAATCCGTGACCTTTCGGTTGCTATTGTTATAGACAGCTCGCAAATTGAAGACGATTATTCCGATAATGTGCTAAGCCTTGTTTCAAACGCAATAGGCGTAGAGCGCACAAGAATAAGCGTTGAAATGCTCCCCTTCAAAAAGCTCGAAGCTTCAGAGGGCGGCGAGTTCCAGGAAGCGTTCAGCACCCAAAAGGAGCTTTTGAAGCTTACCTCATCAGCTTCAACAACGCGCCTTATTATTCTTGCTGCAACTGTTCTGCTTTTAGTGGGGTTGCTTGTTGGCGCGCTGTTTTCTCTAAAACGCAAGGGGCCAATCCCCGTATATGATGTAAATCTCGAGGCTGTAAGGCCTGTCGGCTATGAGGCAGGCGCAGCAGCGGGGGAGGAGCAGCCGCCCATACTTACAGAAAAAGAAGATTCAAGCCTTACGCAGCTTGAGCAGTATATACAAAAACGGCCGGAATCTGTAGCGCAGCTTTTAAGAAACTGGCTTTCTGAAGACAGATAGGCAGCTTTTGGTTTGTAACACGGCTTCACAGGAGGGAATATTATGGCGCCTCAGGATGCGCTCTCGCCAAAGGAAAAAGCGGCAGTGCTTATGATTACGCTT